>JACRIH010000155.1 GCA_016235885.1 Planctomycetales bacterium
CGCCTGACTCCACAGCGTGGCGCGAAGCATCGACGCCAGCCATTGCGGCAGGCGGTCGAGCAATCCCGCGTGCGGCAATCCGGTTTCGTCGGTGCATTCCAGAAGTTGATGGCGAATGAATTGCGCACCGGCCTGCTGCCAGCGGTCGGCGCCGACCACGTCTGCAAACAGCAACCCCGCCTGCCACGGCAATTCACCGGACAACAACAGGTGTTCGTCGGGGCGAGTGGATGGGAGAAGTGCTGAGTACTGAGTGTTGAGTGTTGAGTACTGAGTACCGAGTACTGAGTGCTGAGCAGTTGGACGAGAATGGAGGACTGAGGACGGGCGATCGAACGCTGAAATCTCCAGTTCCTGCTCCCCTCTCCCCTTTGGGGAGAGGGGTTGGGGGTGAGGAGCGGTGGAGCATTCCCTCGACTTCTCGCCCCGGCCATCTCGCCCAAGGGGAGAAGGAGAATCGTTCACTCCCCACGCAGCCAACCGCTCGGCCAACGACATCAGTTCGCACCACACATCCACACCGTGACCGACGACCACCTTGCCGTGCAGCAGTTTTGAGACCAGTTCGAACCAGCGCTGGACATCATCTCGCACCGCGTCGGCGAGTGTCGTGACCGGTTGTGGCCAGATGTCGAGCGAGCCACGCAGGGCAATGGAATCACGAGTCGGACGTTTGTCGTTGGCTTGCGAGGCTCGCCAGCGAACGAGGAACTCTTCCGAAAACGCCGCGATATCACCCGCCCGCGCTTCCAACACGAGCTGTGATGGACGTCCCGTTTGGCGACGCCACCGCACATGCTGCAAATACGACGACGACTCCGAATCAGCGGTGGTTGAGATGGTCATGTCGGGCATGGACAGGCGAAGAGGGGCCACGGATGAAACACGGATCGAACACGGATTTCATTCAATTCGTGATCCGTGTTCGATCCGTGTTTCATCCGTGGCGAAAATCTTTCGAGCGCAAAAAAAGCAGACCGGCTGCTGCGGAGCAGCCGGGCTGCTGGAAATCGATCAATCGTTAGTCGGCAAACGCCGCGTCGAACGCTCGGTTGGACGGTTCGAAGTCCACGTTCTTGGTGAACTGGCACGCTTCGCGGGCACCTGCTTCGCGGTTCATCCCCATGTCTTCCCATTCGATCGACAGCGGGCCGCTGTACTTGGCGTGGTTGAGTGCCCGGATGATTTCTTCGAACCGCACGCCGCCGCGGCCGACGCTGCGGAAGTCCCAACCGCGTCGCTGATCGCCGAACGGCAGGTGGCTCGTGAGGATTCCCGTGCGACCGTTGAGTGTGACCGAGGCGTCCTTCATGTGGACGTGGTAAATCCGATCCGGGAACGTCTTGATGAATTCGGCGGGATCGACGCCCTGCCAGATCAAGTGGCTGGGGTCGAAGTTGAATCCAAATTCTTCGCGACGGTTGAGGGCTTGCAACGTCCGCTCGGCGGAGTAGATGTCGAATGCGATCTCGGTCGGATGCACTTCCAGCGCGAACTTGACGCCGCATTCCTGGAACACGTCGAGAATCGGATTCCACCGCTCGGCGAGCAGTGCGTAACCATCGTCGATCATCTGCCGTGGCACGGGGGGAAAGTCGTAGATCAAGTGCCAGATGCTCGACCCGGTGAACCCGTTCACGACGCTCACGCCCAGCTTCTTCGCAGCCCGAGCCGTGTTCTTCATCTCTTCGATGGCCCGTTTCGTCACGCCCGCCGGCTGGCCGTCTCCCCACACGTATGGCGGGAGAATCGACTTGTGCCGCGCGTCGATATTGTCGAGCACCGCCTGGCCAACGAGATGGTTCGAGATGGCAAACAGCTTGAGGTCATACTTCGCGAGCAACTCGCGCTTGCGAGAACAGTACGTGTCGTCGGAGAGCGCCTTGTCGACTTCGAAGTGATCGCCCCAGCAGGCCAGTTCGAGACCGTCGTAGCCGAAGTCCTTGGCCTTGCGGCACATCTCCTCGAGAGACAGATCAGCCCACTGGCCAGTAAACAAAGTAACCGGACGCGCCATACGATGCCCTTTCAGCAAACTCAAGTCAGAGAAACAGAGAGCGCTCACCCAACAGTTGACATCAGGGCATCCACCCTGAAGCCCGTCACCCCACCGCGTGTGGCAATCGGAATCCTCCACCGCGACATCTTGTGGAGTGGGAGTCTTTCGTAGCCGAAGCCCTGCCGAAATTCAAGCAAGGCGTTGGAAATCAAAAAAGATGGCTGGTCTTGGCCGGTGGGGGTGCCATCGAGCCGTTGGAGAGTCGGATCGAGAATTGATAGGCTGACTGCAAGGCGCATGAGAGGTGCGAACCATGAAATGGCTGCGAGTGAGCATTTTTGGATTTCTTGTCTTGTGCGCTGTTGCAGCCATCGCGTGCCTGTATGTCGTCGTTCCCAACCTCAAATTGAATTGGGTCGGTTACGATGTTGAGTTGCCCGAATGGCTGGTGTGGGTTGTCTGGATGTCGGACATTACGGTGAAGTACCCCCACGCGGTATTGCCGATGGCACTTGGAGGCTGTGTGTCGGTGGGTTACGCGCTGGGTCTCGTTGGCTCGTCGAACCGGAGGGCGGCATGAACGATCGAGGAGCCTCGGTGGAACACCCTTCACAAATGCAACTGACCGGGCGCGTGGCTCTCGTGACCGGAGCTGGCGTGGGGATCGGACAAGCCGCCGCTATCGCGCTGGCCGAAGGGGGAGCGACCGTCGGCATCCACTTCCATTCGACTCGTGACGGAGCGGAAGAGACGTTGCGAATCGTTCGCGAACGTGGCGGAGACGGAATTCTGCTCCCGGGTGACCTCACGCACGAAGAGGATGCGAATCGCGTGGTCGATCAGGTGATCGAGCGATTTGGCCGGCTGGACGTGTTGTTCAACAACGCCGGAGCGCCCATCGCGCGGTCGTCGATCGAGAATTGTCCCACCGAACTGTGGCGGCAGTGTTTTAATGTGAACATCCATTCGGCGTTCTTCGTCACGCGGCGAGCCATCCCGCACCTGCGAGCCAGCGGGCATGGCAGCATCATCAACAACCTGTCGTTGTCGGTGCAGACCGGCGGCTCGGGGGGAGCCGGACCGTACGCTGCGGCAAAGGGGGCGCTGCACGTGTTCACTCGCACGCTGGCTCGTGAACTGGCTCCACAAGTGCGGGCGAACGCGATCATGCCCGGCGTCGTCGAGACGCGGCATCACGAACAGTTCAGCACGCCTGAAAAAATGGACGACTATCGCCGGCAGACTCCGCTCGGTCGAAACTCCACCGCCGAAGAAGTGGCCCAAGCCGTTCTGTTCCTCGCCAGCGACGCCTCCAGCTTCATGACCGGCGGCCTCATCGACTTGAACGGCGGCCGGTTCTTGCGTTAGGGTGCGACGAATTCTTAGCCACGGATGAAACACGGATCAAACACGGATTGAACGATACGTAGTCTTTATCCGTGTTCAATCCGTGTTTCATCCGTGGCCAAAATCTCTTTCGAAGAATGCACCATGACGAACCTGCCTCGCACGCTGGGCGAACTTCGCGCCAGTGGATATCACAACCGGTCGGTCAAAACGGAAATGCGGGCCAACCTGCTTCGCAAGCTCCGCGTCGGTGAACCGTTGTTTCCGGGGATCGTCGGCTACGATGAAACGGTCATTCCGCAGGTGGTGAATGCCATCCTGTCGCAGCATGACCTGCTGTTCCTCGGCCTGCGCGGGCAGGGAAAAACGCGGATGCTGCGGATGCTCACGCAGTTTCTCGACGAGCAATTGCCGGTCATCGCCGATTCAGAAGTCAACGACGATCCGCTGCGACCCATTTCAAAATTCGGCCGCGACATGCTCGCCAAGCATGGTGACGAATGCCAGGTCGCGTGGGTGCCGCGCGAGAAGCGCTACCAAGAGAAACTGGCCACGCCCGACGTGACGATTGCCGACCTGATCGGCGAACTGGACCTCATCAAGCACGCCGAGGGGCGGCACTTGTCGAATGAGGACGTGCTGCACTTCGGGCTGATCCCGCGGAGCCATCGCGGCATCTTCTGCATGAACGAGCTGCCCGATCTCAGCCCGAAAATTCAGGTCGGGCTGTTCAATGTCCTCGAAGAACGCGACGTGCAGATTCGCGGCTTTCCGATCCGGCTGGAACTCGACCTGATGATGGTCTTCAGCGCGAACCCGGAGGATTACACCAATCGCGGTCGGATCGTGACGCCGCTCAAGGATCGCATCGGCTCGGTGATCCACACGCATTACCCGCTGACTCGCGACCTGGGCCTGCAAATCATCCACGACAACGCGTGGACCGACCGCGCGGGAGACGTGCAGGTCATCGTACCGCGATTTTTGCAGGAGATCGTCGAAGAGATGTCGCGGCTGTCTCGCGTCAGCCCGCACGTGAATCAGGCTTCCGGCGTGAGCGTGCGCATGTCGATCGCCAACTACGAGAACCTGATCTCGAACGCCGAACGCCGCGCGGTGCTGCTAGGCGAATCGCACGCCGTGGCGCGGATCAGCGACCTGACCGCCCTCGTCGCCAGTTCGCGCGGCAAGCTGGAACTGAGTCTCTCCGAGGAGACCGGTCAGGAAGACAAACTGATCTCGCGGCTGATCGGCGAAGCGGTGAAGAACGTGTTCGACGCGACCCCGAACCTCAAGCCCAGCCAGTTCCGCAACGTGGTCGAACATTTCGAATCCGGCCAGTCCCTCGAATCGGGCGACCGCATCGCCGCCCCCGAATTCCTGCGTCGCATCGGCACGATCTCCGGTTTTTCGAGGCAGGTCGAACAACTCGCGAAGCAACTCGACCCGCATCTGGCCACCGGCCCGTCGGCGTCAGAATTCCTCGTCAGCGTCGCCGAATTCCTCCTCGACGGCCTGCACTGCCACAACCGGCTGAACAAATCGCAGAAGTCGGGAGACGTGAGTTACGGGCGGTAGGGTTGACTACCCCATTTGGCAATCTAAGGCGACCGCGTCGTTGAATTCAGACGGACAACCCTGCCAAACATTCACCCTTGATTTAATAAGTGGAGATTGTGCGAGGTTTCTTTGGATTCGTAGGATGACGTGCATTGTGGATTTCACACCGAAGTAACCGGCACCCACTAGCACCTGAGCAGGCAAAACATGGCTGAGTTGCCATCTGTCGAGCAATTGAATCAGCTTTCGCATCGGGCCATTGTTGCCTACACGGTTCGTTGCGCAAGACGTGCGCAACCAATTACCGCAATGATGCCGCCCACCCTAAAGGGTCTTCAAATTGAGCTCGAAAAAGCGTTAAGGCGGGGAGAACGATTTGCGATGGGGGAAGTGTTCCTGCCTTCTTGGCTGAACAGTCGATACAAGAAGCTGCGACTTTCCGTGCGCTCCATCATTACTAAGCCCGAAGGCGCTGTCTCCGACGCAGTGTCTGCCGCTGTTGCGGCTGCCACCGTTACTGCCGCTCAGAATTCAGCTCGAGCTGCGGATGTTGCATCCCGGGCAGCAATGCATTCCTACGCGGCAGTTGCCACTTTCGGCAATGCTTCTTCACGCGCAGCAAATGAGAAATCCGTCGTCGACTCGACGAAATCGGACTACGCGATCTTGTTAAAAATGTCCCGTTCGGAAATTGCGAAGTTTGATGCCACAGAAGCAGGAGCATGTGGCCCTTACTGGAAGCGGACCGTTCCAGAATGGGACCGAGGTTTGCGACAGGAACTGGATCGAGTCTTCGAAGGACTCGAAGGAGAAGAAGCACGCTTATATTCTGCTCCCGAACTTGAGAGTAATTCGTCCAATAGCACGGCTACGCTGGAAGAAGTGTTACGTAAATCCCAGACAAAGATCGAGTCTTTAAGCAAAGAGGTCCAAGAATCGCAACACGAGCTTGCTGAGTTGCGT
The DNA here is from genome assembly GCA_016235885.1 of Planctomycetales bacterium. GTDB lineage: Bacteria > Planctomycetota > Planctomycetia > Planctomycetales > Planctomycetaceae > JACRIH01. The sequence goes on from JACRIH010000155.1 coordinate 5,870, forward strand.
GTGCGGGTCAGTCTCACTGAAACAGAACGTAAGCAACTTGCTCGCGAACGGGAGGCAGCCGAAGCCCATCGACACGAAACACAGAGCGAGCTTAGTAGGGTCCGTGAAGAGTTCCAGCTTACCCAAAAAGAACGCGACCGCCTTTCTGATCATTTGGCACAAATCGAAGGACAGAAGGAGAAGTTGTTGGCAGAGTTGACGATGGTTTCTCAGCGTTGGGAGTATGCGGAAAAGGCACGGACTGAAGAAATCCTGCGATCGGAGGATCTTAAGCGTGAACTTTTGTCATTGACACGAGAGTTTGAGCAGACCAAAGCGAAACTGGATTACGAAAGAGTTCAACCCATCCGATGGTATCGCGATGAACTATTGAAGCCATCGAGTCTGTTTCAGGTTGCAGCCGTCGGAGTCCTGTTCCTTGTGGTTGGTGCTGCGTTACTCGTGATCACTGAGATTCACGGGCGCCAGAGTTTTGATCGTCTATTGAAGAGTCAAATCGAAGACCTCCGTGACAGTACTGGGGCGACACCGGAATCAACTCCGGATGCTGCAACTCCCTGGAAAGCTCGGCACGAATTTCAGGCACTCCGCTCTCGTTTACAAGCGCTGTCGGCTATCGGAGCTTCCCACGAACTCGAAACCGTGAACGGCTTGCGCAACGATTTCAAGCAGCTCTTGAATGGCAAGGTATCTCCCACATTGCCAGATTCTGTAGTCGCCGGCACCGGATGGTGGTGGTTTTGGCCGCCGAACTGGCTTCAACGGATGAACAGTGATTTTCTACTTTCATTAGCAGTCGTGCTCAGCGGCACCGTCGGTGCGGCGATCGCTGCGATGCGCAGTAGGAATCGCCTTGGCGTGCGCGATTTGGCCCTCGGGATAGCGGCTGGCTTTATCACGTTTCTGGTCGTGCGCGGTGGGAAAAGCGTATTTCTCGTGGACGGAGGTGACTCAACACTGCTGCTGAATCCTTACAACAGTGCGTTCTTCGGACTGCTCACCGGACTGTTCACTGACTTAGCCTTTGAGCTCTTGCGAGATCTTGCCAAAGAGATCGTTAAGAAACTCCGCTCGGCCTTCCTCAGCGAACACACAAGCGAAACACACAGCGGCTCGGAAACCTTGCACGAACGTCGCAAAACACAAGTCGCAATCGGCTCTCAGACAGTTTCAGCGTCTGTGTCGGCTATTCCCGTCACCAGCGCCGAACCAACTGTTGGTGCTCCGTCTGTCGGAGATGAAACATCTCCGCCGGAGCCGAAACCCGTTACGGCGACTTCTTGACGCCCATCAACAGAAACGCTGCAATAAGCGCCAGTCCCGCCCCGCTTCCGAACGCCGCGAGCGGTCCGTAACTCTGGTAGAGCGCACCGAAGATCAGGCTCGATGGCAGTGTGCCCACGCCGATGGCGAAGTTGTACCAGCCGTAGGCCAGACCCTTGCGTTCGGTTCCCACGAGGTTGGCCACCAGAGTTTTCTCCGCCGGTTCGGTCAGGCCGTAGAACAGGGCGTAGCTCATGAACAAAGCCCACGCCTGCCACGCCGAAGTGGCCAGCGCAAAGGCCAGGTAGACGACGGCGTACACGAACCAGCCCAGGAAAATGAACGGCTTCGGACTGAACCGATCCACGGCTCGGCCGAACAGCAGGTTGCCGGAACTCTTGAGCACGTGGAACGCACACCACAACAGCGGCAGCGCGGGTTTGGGGACGCCGAGTTCTTCCGCTCGCACGAGCAGGAACGCATCGCTGGAGTTTCCCAGCGTGAAGATCAGCAGGGCCAGCAGATAGAGACGAAAGCTATTTCCAAACGGCGCGAGCGTCAGCCGCGAGAACCTCATGCTGCTGGTGCAGAACAAGGGGAAGAAGCAGCTCGAGGCGCTGACGAAGGGCGAGGCGAGCG
>JACRIH010000156.1 GCA_016235885.1 Planctomycetales bacterium
ACGAAGTCGTCCGGCTGTACAACCTGCCTCGCGAAGCTGTGCGCGAGCAGCGCGAAGTGGCCGCCGCGCCGAATGCCGCTCTCATCCGGATCGAAGGGTTGCTCGATTCGATGCAGCAGCAGTTCATTCACCGGCAGATCGAACGGTCAGTGGCTGCCGGCGTGAATCTGCTGGTCATCGAACTCGATGCGAATGCGGGTCTGCTCGGACCGAGTTCCGATCTGGCGGACGCAATCAGCGAGCTGCCTCGGAGGAATGTTCGCACTGTGGCGTACGTTCCGCAGCAGGCGACGGGTGGCCTCGTGATGATCGCGGTCGCGTGCGACGAAATCTATCTGCACCCGACCGCAAAGCTCGGCGATGCGGGACGCATTCATCGGGCGGATGGCGGGCAGTTGGTCCAGGGGTCCGCGACCGACCTCGCCGTGGTGAAGGAGAAGCTGGCGGATCTCGCCCGGCAACACGATCGCTCGGGAGCACTCGCGGGCGCTCTGGCCGACAACAGCGAACAAGTCTTTCGTGTCACGCACCGCGAGCATCTGCAAGTCCGGTACATGACCGACGCCGAACTGCACGACTCGAATGGCGAGGGGGTGAAGGGGGACGCTCTCCCCGAAACCGGCATCCGCACACCGCTCGAACTCGACGGCCGCCGCGCTCACGAACTCGGTTTCGCCTCCGCGCCGGTGGACGATCTCGACGAGCTCAAACAGCGTCTCGGCCTGCCCGCCAGCGTGCGGTTGGAACCGGTGCAGCCGAATTGGGTGGACAAACTCGTGTTCGCCCTCAACACTCGGGAAATGACGCTGCTGTTGTTTTTGCTCGGCATCCTGTGCATCTACATGGAAGCTCACGTGCCGAGCGGATTTTTCGGCATCTGCGCGGGGCTGTGTTTCGGGCTGTACTTCTGGAGCCGTTTCCTCGGCGGCACGGCCGTGTGGCTGGAAGTGATTTTGTTCCTGCTCGGCGTGGGCTGCCTCGTGCTGGAGGTGTTCGTGATTCCGGGGTTCGGCGTTTTCGGCGTCTGCGGAGGCATCCTCGTTCTGGCCTCGTTGATTCTCGCCAGCCAGACATTCGTCATCCCGCATTCCGAAAGCGAGTACCACGAACTGACGCGCACGGTGACATCGCTGGGCGGGGCGATCATCGGCTGCATCGCGGTGGCCGCGCTGATCGGCCGCTACCTCCCTTCGATCCCACTGTTCAACAAGATGGTGCTCATCCCCCCCGGCGCCGAAGACCTCAACCCCGACGCCCCGCACCTCCGCCCCCACTTGCTGCCACAGGGATCGACCAACTCAGTCCTCGAACGGGACACGTCCCTGCTCGGCCGCGAAGGCATTTCACTGACCGTCCTGCGTCCCGCCGGAAAGGCTCAGTTGGATGATGACCTCGTGGATGTCGTCAGCGAAGGCCCGTACATCAGCCAGGGTCGGCGCATCGAAGTCATCGAAGTCACCGGCAACCGCGTCGTCGTCCGCGAAGTGTAGCCCGACCTCGCCAAAGTCGGACGTTGGGTGGCCCCTTGTTGTGGCACGGTCTCCCGACCGTGCCACCGGTACGACCGAAGGTCTCCCGTTCCTTCACGCGAGTGGAGACCTTCGGTCAACGTCGTGGCAGGGTCGGGAGACCCTGCCACAACTGAGTCGTCCCATGCTGCCAAGCGCCGTGTTCGATGAACGGCCGGACAGCATCTTCGACCAGCACCGGCTCGCTGAAGACGTTCGAGAGAACACGGGGCCGCACACCCGCCAATTGATCGAGGATCATGGAACACCTCGCCCGTTCGAGAAACGAACGGCACACAGCATACCATTGCGGTCTCAATCGTAAAGACGCGGCGAACCGTCACTCAAGAATCAGAAGCCCCGTGTCTTCCGTCTCGCTCAGTTTGTCTGTCGCATCTCATCCACATTGGGAATCGCCGGCAGTTCCATCTCCAAGACGGCGAGCGCGAGGACTTTGCCCTGGCTGTCGGTGCGCAGCGAACGGCTCGCGCCGCCGGCGAGGATGTCGCGGAGGAGGAAGTTGTACGCGCGGAGGCCGGGGAGTTCGTAGCGTTCCACCTGGCGGGGCCGGAGCGGCAACAGGAATTGAGCCAGCCGCGCTTCGGTCAGCCACTGGCCCAGGAACTCGTACCCCGCCGGTGTGTACGCGATGATCCCGATGTTCGCGTGATTCCCCTTGTCCCCCGAGCGGGCGTGAGCGATGTCGGCAAGGTGAAGCGTGGGCATGGCTTGTTTGATCCGGAGCCGGAACCGAAAAAAACTTAGCCACGGATTAAACACGGATTAAACACGGATTTGAAATTGGCGATGGCTCTTGGCTACTTCGTGTCCGTGTTTCATCCGTGTTTCATCCGTGTTTCATCCGTGTTTCATCCGTGGCTAAGAAAAACCTTGAGCTTGTTGGTGACTCGGCCCACGCTCTGGCGAGCGTGGCTACTTGCAGTTGCGGCTCAGCTTGTAACGCACGCCACGTCCGTCCGGCAAGGCCGGTGTTGCATGGACAATCGCGAGGTCGAATGGCAAGATGACTCGCAGTTTGACAACCCGAACGGCACCGCATGGTTCGCCGTTCTCCCGCCCGATTCACCCCACCGACACGAGGAGTTCCCATGCCACGCCAGAGTCGCCGTGAGTTTTTGAAGAGTTCGGCCGCGTTCGCCGGAGCCACGTTTGCCATCGGAGGGACAAAGTCGTCGGGCAACATCCTGCAAAACAGTGAGACCGTGCGCGTGGCCGTCGCGGGAGTCAACGGGCGCGGCGGCAGTCACATCGGATCGTTGCTCGAACTACCGAACGTTGAAGTCGCGTACATCGTGGACCCGGACAAGCGCATCTGGCCGGGGCGGATCAAGTCGATTGCCGACAAGACCGGCAAGGCACCCAAGGCGATCACCGACATTCGCGAGGCGCTAGACGACAAGAATCTCCACGCCGTCACCGTCGCCACGCCCAACCACTGGCACTCGCTGATCACGATCTGGGCCTGTCAGGCCGGCAAGGACGTGTACGTCGAAAAGCCGTGCAGCCACAACGTGCGCGAGGGACGGATTGCGGTCGAGATGGCGCGCAAGCACAAGTGCATCGTGCAACACGGCACGCAAAGCCGCAGCGAAGGAGGCTGGGCGAACGTGGTCGCGGCGATCAAGTCGGGCGAACTCGGCAAACTGCTGGTGTCGCGCGGCCTGTGCTACAAGAATCGCCCGAGCATCGGCTTCAAGCCCGAGACCACGCCGCCGCCGGAAGTCGATTTCAATCTGTGGCTCGGCCCGGCGCAGGAGCGGCCGTATCACCAGAACCTCGTCCATTACAACTGGCACTACTTCTGGGATTTTGGCAACGGCGACATCGGCAACCAGGGCGTGCATCAAATGGACATCGCCCGCTGGGCGATCCCCGGTGCGACGCTCCCCAAGAGCGTGCTCTGTTTCGGCGGTCGATTCGGCTACGAAGATCAGGGCGAATCGGCGAACACGCAGGTCGCCGTGATGGATTTCGGTGAGACAAAACTCCTGTTCGAGGTCCGCGGGCTGCCGACCGTCGATTACCAGGGGCAGAAGGTCGGCAACATCTTCCACCTCGAAGCGGGCACGATCGTCGGGACGAAGTTCTTTCCGAAGGGGAGCGACAAGGAAGCCCCGCTGCCGAAGGCGGACCCGCAGCGCGGTCCGGGCAAATCGCACTTCGCCAACTTCGTCGAAGCCGTCCGCAGCCGCAAGTCGTCCGACCTCAACGCAGACATTCTCGAAGGGCACTACTCGAGCGCACTGTGCCACCTCGCGAACATCTCGTACCGACTCGGCAGCCCGGCGGCCTTCAAGCCTCGGACGGAGGTGGCCGGCACACTCGAAGTACTCAACGAATCGCTCGACCGGATTGAACAACATCTGGAAGCGAACAAGGTGGATCTCAGTTCGACCAAGCTGCGCGTCGGCCAGTTGCTGACCGTGGACGCGGCGACCGAATCGTTCGTCGGGAACGCCGAAGCGAACAAGCTGCTGACTCGCAACTACCGCAAACCGTTCGTCGTGCCGGAGAAGGTGGCCTAGTGGTGCGACAAGAGTGAACGGACGAGATCGTTTAACCCGGACCCAACGGCGACGGCGCGTCGATTGCCCGGAAACGACTGTCGCGCCGTCGCCGTTGGCTCCGGGGTAAACGACGCAGCGAAGCCGCAACCAAAGTGGCGGACGCTTGTCGAGAAACGCGCCCAAGCCTTCGCTGGGTTCCAGCGTCTGACAGCAGTTGCCAAATTCGTTCGCCACCTGAGCGAACAATTCGTCGTCCGCGTGCTCGCCTGAGAAAGCTCGGGTGAGCCGCTTGCTCGTTGCGGCGGCTTGCGGAGCACGCGTCAAGAG
>JACRIH010000162.1 GCA_016235885.1 Planctomycetales bacterium
AGCAAACTGACGCGTCGGAATGCTTTGGGAGAGCGACGCTTGGACTAGGCTCACGATCGATACAATCATCGTAGAGGTGACGATCAGCGCAAGACCAGCGTTTACGAGCGTCGGAAACGGTAGCCCGATTCGGTCAAAGAATGACCACCCCCGTTCTGCCCAGTTCTTTACCGATACTGGAACGAGACTTGCGCGTAAATCAGGGATGACTCCTGCTTTTGAAGCCAAGAAAAAGCCAAATACGTAGAGACCAATATTCTTAGGTATTGAGGATAGTATCTCCCCCATTACGGTATAACCTTTCGCCTCCCACATACTCTCAAGCAGAGGGACGAGAGGAATCCGTTTTCCGCTCACAAAACGAGTGCCCATCACAAGAAGGATGACGAACGGTGCATCGATCGCACACACCAACGCGCAGACCACGAACGTGAGTACCACGGTTGCGACAGAAAACCCGATGAATCCAGCTACGATTTGTATTGGAGACCATGCTCCTACGCCTGTGAACGCGAGGTGCCAGAGAATTGGCAAAGCGAGTGTAAGGAAGCCCGCTATCGCAACTCCGGACCATGCTGGAAAGACGTCGGAACCATCAGCCGGATCAAAGACCAATGCGGCGACCACAGCGAAAAACATTCCACAGCAGAACACTATCCACCACAATGGAGTTGAGAAATCTCGCAGTAAATGCGATGCGATTCGATGTTCAGATACGGTTCCGAGAAGTAACGCAGTTCTCTCTTCGTCATGCTCAGTCGAGTCAGACGCATGCTCCGCCACCCTTCGGTTCAGAAACTCCTCAAAGCGATCCGACTCGTAGAGCACGGCGAGCCCCGGATTCGTTTCGACTCGCCGCTCGCAGATTCGCGTGATGGTTAGGCGGGCTCCGAGGACGATCGCGACAGGCGCGATGATGGAAATGAGCGAAACGACGAGTCCTGCGCTCATGAGCAGCCAGGCGCGGCGATTCTTCACGGACTTTGCGATGACGGCAAAATCAGGAAGGCGTCGCGGAAAATCACCCGCAGCGACGCTTTGGGCTATCTCCGCTTCCAGGCTACGACCATCTCCTAACCCGCTGTGGTCCATGGAAAGAACCGCGATCGCTTGATTTCGTGCCCATCTGGCCTTGCTCCGATAGACCGTCTCTGCCAAGTCGTGCAAGTTGTTTGCCTTGGCACGACGCGCGGCGTTGAGGAGCTTGACTTGAGTGACAGGCCTGCCATTCTTGACGAGTTCATTTAAACCGTGCTCAAACGCCGCTCCCAGACGGTCGCTGACTTCCGCCAACCTCTCACGGGACGACGATGCAATGAGTCTCGCAACGAAGTCCAGGCGGTCGGCAAGCAGTGCCTCTTCTAGGTAACCAATCCTCGATAACTCGGAAGATTCTCCTGTGTTGGTCGGCGCGATCTCCTGCGTCGTCTGCTCACCAAGCGTTTCCGAGGCTTCGAGGGACTCTTCCTGGTCGATCGGTTCGTTTGCGGCCGATTCGTCCCATAGTGGGATTTTTGGTTCGGCTGGATCTAGGCAATTGACCTCTCGCTCCACAAAGTCCGTCAGCCGTATGAACAGGTCAATTCCACCGGCCAACAGTGCCAGGTTGATTAGGGTTTCCTGGAGACGCTGCGAATCGATCGCCGTCACATCAGCGAGCAAATTGGAAGCCGTCTCTGTGACACCCGGATCGGCGAGCCGGACGGCAGCGAAGTATTCCTGCCAGCGATGGTGGTCGAATCGAATGAAGGTCTCCTGTTCCTCGCCAGCGGTTCGACCCCGCGATTCGATCAGTATCCCGCATGCCTTGCCGCGATCCAACCTACCACCCTCCGGATCACATATCCGTTTCGCCTCTTCCAACAGGATTGCTCCCCCCGTGTTCCGCAGAGTTATCTCTAGTGCCAGTCGTGCCCACGCCGCGAAATCTTCGTTCCGGAGTGTTTCGGACTTACCGGGCAATTTCGCGGAGTAAGTGATCTCGGCAGTGTGACGAAGGAGTGCGACTCGCGAATTAGGCCAAGCTCGTTGGTTTTTAAGGTATTGGCACAGCATCCAGAGTACAAAAGGATTGGTTGGCTCGACCGGCAGATCTGCTTGAATGAGATAGGTGGCTAAAGACTTCGGGGTCCAATCGTGGTTCTCGATCCGCAGAGGAAACAATCCATCTTGTCCTTCAAGGTATTCGAGCACCTGCCCAAGACGAAACGGGAGCAGCACTAGCCGTTGATGCTGAAATGCCGCGGTGAAGTCGGCGACGCGGCAAGAAAAAAGAGTACGAACACCTGACCATTGTCCGACGTGTGTTGGTTGCTGTTTGTCCGCGAAAATGCTCAGTGCAGTTAGGTGCTCGTTGTAATTCCTCCGACTCATCTCGTCTATTCCATCGAACATGACGAGGAGCCTGCCGGCTTCGCGGAGACCCTCCATAAGATGCAATATGCCGGCTGCCTCGGGCCGGTTCTTTAGATAGTCCCACACGTCCGATTCAGTCACTGACCCGGACCGGTAGAACTCGCCCAAGCGAACCATCAGGCACGCTGTCGGGAACTGCTTCTGGAGCTCGCGATTCGCTACGCTATGTAGCGTTTGCTGCAGTGTGAGCGACTTGCCAGCCCCGGGCTCACCCAGCAGGACTAGCGGCGCTTCCGTCTTCAGAAGTCGACGAACGATATCTCGCACCCGGCGGCTCTTCCTGGTGTAGCTCGCGATCTCTGCGGTGGCGCTGTCCCCGCCTTGCATCCCAATGATCTCGCGAATGACCTGCTGAATCGGTGAGAGAACGCGGTCTCTTCGCATTAGGGCGGGGACGGTTCCGCGAGTATCGATCGCGTTCAGCACAATGAACCGCCTCTTAGACTCGACGGCGTTTCGGGCAGTGGCAGCGACTTCCTTCAGATGTTCGGTGATCACTCCCCGATCTGCCGGCACCTTCAGAATGCCCCATTCGGTAAGTTTCCGGTGAAGACTGGGAATCCTTTCATCAAGCCAGCGACGCAACGAAGAAGGCGTCTGTACCTCGACGTTCGATTCGATCGGTGGCACCAGCATTAGCTCTGGCACGAATTGCCGAAGGATACTTGCCGGAATGATCACTGCAGTTCTTCGGTCAGCGTCAGCGAACGACACGATACCGACGATGGCGGCGAAGTTCAGCCCCCAAGCGGGAGCTCCGCTGAATCCCGCACGAATCTCGTTCCCATGGCCCTTGCTAGCTTCTGCAGACATCCATCCATTTGGATTACGATCTGTCAACGTATACTCAGCGGACGCCGCGAAACCTGTCTCTGGAGTGTCGGCTGGAAAACCACGAACGAGAATCCCCTGTCCCGCGAGTTCTGCCCCGTCGACGAACCTGGGGCGCGCGTAAGAGAATTGGAAGGATCCTTGGTTTCGTTCTAAGATCGCCAGGTCGTACACGCCACGTTCATCGGAGGCAATCGTTCGGAAGTCGACTATTTTCGCGATGACACGGTCGTCGTGGCGGAACCAAGGTCGGCTTACGGAGAGCTCTCGGCCGACGTGAGAATCCGCCAGCACTTCTCCTCGTGCCGAAGATAACGCATCCGCCACAACGTGTGCGCAGGTTAAAACGCGGCGATCGTCCAAGACGACACCAACTCCCCAGATTCGGCCCTCGGCATCGCAAATCTGGGCAATCGCTTCATCGAACCATGGAGGAGGGTCAAACCTCATGACTTGGATGCTTGCGGTGACCACTCCAGCGTTATTTCGAAATGCCCCTCGGCTGTTCCGCTGGCAATCACGATGCTTCCACTTGACGACAACTTGAAGCCAAACTTCGCACTTACCTTTTGGACATTTGTAGCAGCGGCGTCGATGGCGGACACCGTGGCATCGATGATCGGTTTCACGTCCTTCAAGACTTCCAACAGCTCCCGCTGTACTCGCTGCACTGCAGCGCCCCGGCTGACCGGCTGCAAACCGGTCTTGGGCGAGGGTTCCAATTCGACAAAAACGGGACGGCCGTCCTGCGTGGCGAACTCGGCGACAGTTGACATGCACTTACTCCTTCGTTGAGTTTGTTGAAATCAATGGAGCGGGAAAAGGGGACTCAACCAATCCGAATTGGGACGACGAATTATGCAGGCCAAGAAGAGTGTCAGCAAGCGATGGTACGTATCAATCCATGTGTCGACTCCAACTGGCCCCGTCCCCACAAACCGATTTTTCATCGGTCGTCCGGGGCCTGCTGGGCGATTTGACGGAAGCGTTCGATGGCTCGTTGGAAGGCTGCGCTGGCCGCTTCGCGTTCGCCGGCGGAGATGCGCATCTGGCGGTTCTGCCACAGCAGTTCGATGGTTTCGATGCACCACAGCGCGCTGGCTCGCGAAGCGCGGATCGGATTGTCGGCGACGAGCACGTTGACGGGGTTTGTGTGGAGTTGCGGGAAGTGTCGCAGAGCCACCCAACTGCTGCGTTCGATGGGCACGGTGAATGTCAGTTCGTGAAGTTTGCCGTCGGCGGGGACGTTGCGAGACGCGATGGCGCGGCCGTTCACGATGACTTCGATCAGCCGTTCGCCACCGATCACCATTTCGTCACGACGCGGGCCGTGCAGCAGCACCGTGTCTCCCACCAATCGCTTTCCGTCGGCTGGTTGAATGCCGCCGTACGCCACGGCCAGCGGCGTTTCCGTCGCGAAGGCGACTTTCGCGCGGATAGCGACCGGGCGTGGCTGATCGAGCCGCAGGTCGCCCGCGCCGGGCCGCTTGTCTTCCACGGTGAATTCGAGAGCGTGGGCGTAGCCGTCGGAAACGTAGGAACGGCCCGCCTTCAAGCCGTCGCACCAGGCGGAAAAATCGAGGCGGTCGGTCTTGCCAAGCTGGACGTAGACTCGACCCTGCCCCACGCTGCGGCTGCTCATGCAGGGGAAATCGGTTTCGCCGCTGACCTTGAGCGGGAAGCCGCAGTTCAGCACGTGATACCACATGTTCCATTCCTGAATCCGGGGCGTGTCCATCGCGCTGATGAAGTCGCACACCCCTTCGGAAGTGCTCACGCAAATCTCCATCGCCCCGACGCCGTTCATTTCCGGCACGGCCAGGTTCGGCAATTGGTCGGCGACGCGGTTGATGCTCGCCGTCAGTTCGCGCTCCGACAGCAACCCATTTTTGTCTTCGTCGATCGTCGCAAACTTCTCCGGCAGTACGCTGGCGGCGGCTTCCTCGCGAGTCAGTTGGCCGTCGGCCGTCGTATCACGCCGGGCGATCAATCGCTTGGACGCGGCCGGTGGGTCGATCTGTAACCCGCTGGCGGAATGAGCGTAGCCGGTGATGCCTCCTTGTTGTTTGGCCCAGCGCATCACGGGAGTCGTCCACGTGGGCCAGCCCTTCGTCGACGTGCCGTCGGAACCGGGGTACGTCTGGTCGTTCAGATTCAACAGGCAGACGTGCCCGAGAGCCTGCGAGCCGAAGCCGCTGATCTCCAGGTCGTATTTCAGGAGCGTCAATGGTTCGCTCATCTCGTGAGCGGACGGGGCGAAGAAGTTGCGCTGGTGATCGAATCACGGCCC
>JACRIH010000160.1 GCA_016235885.1 Planctomycetales bacterium
GATTGGTTTCTGGTCCGGGGGCTAACGCCGCCCGGCTCGCCAACTTGGTTGCGACGAAAGGCTGTCCTAGACACAAGCCGCACGCGTCCGACTGACAGTCCACTCTTGCTGTGGCACCTGAGCCGATCCGACATTACTCTAGGTTCGATCCAGGACAGGTGGTTCTGGCCCGTTGAACCGGAGGCGGCGCATGCTCACGATGCTCGGCAGTCCGCGGCGATTTGGTGATGGCCTGACACGGCGGCAAACGCTTCAGGCGGGAGCCATCTCGGCCGTTGCGGGGTTGACACTGCCGAACGTACTTCGCGCCGAAGCGGTCACAGCGGATTCGGCCCCGCGCGGCAAGGCGAAGAGCGTCGTCGTCCTCTACCTGCACGGCGGAGCGCCCACGCAGGACATGTTCGATCTGAAGCCGCAGGCACCGGTCGAGGTGCGGGGCGAATTCCAACCGATCGCGACCAGCGCTCCCGGCATCGAAATCTGCGAACACCTGCCGTTGATGTCGCGCTGGATGCACCGTGCGGCCATCGTCCGCTCGGTCACGAACAAATCGAACTGCCACAACACGCTCCCCAGCTACACGGGCTACGAAGAATCGCTGCCCGATCTCACGATCCTCCGCGATTCGTATCACCCGAGCATGGGGTCCGTCTGCGAATACCTCAAGCGGCCGAATGACGATCTGCCCGCGTACGTCCACCTGCCGGCTCCGCTCGGCTGGGGAGGCGGGCCGCGGAAGGCGGGGCCGTTTGGCGGGTTCCTCGGCCAGCGGTTCGATCCGCTCGAAACGATCTGCGAACCGTATCTCGAAAAGGGCGTGCGCGGCGACGTGCGCGAAGACCCGGCGCTCATCAAGGGGATGCCCCGCATCGCCGACAATCGGCTGGCGGACGGCGTGACGCTCGATCGACTGAGCACCCGCCGCACGCTGCTCGAACAACTCGACCGCGGCACACGCGAAGTCGAACGCCGCTCGAACGCCGGCCACTTCGACCGCTTTCAGCAGCGCGCCTTCGACGTGCTCACGTCGCACAAACTGGCCGCCGCGTTCGACCCGGCCCGCGTGGACGACGCTGTGAAGTCGCGCTACACCGACACGCTGTTCGGCGTCAGCACGTTCGTCGGCATGAACCTCGTCGAAGCGGGCGTGCGCTTCGTGCATGTCCTGTGGGATTGGTACAACGGCCGCATCGGCAACCTGCAGGACTTTGGTTGGGACACGCACATGTGGAACTACCAGATCCTCAAAAAGTATCTGCCGGTCGTGGACCATTCGTTCAACGCCTTGCTGGAAGACCTCGATCAACGCGGCCGTCTGGATGAAACGCTGGTCGTCATCATGAGCGACTTTGGAAGAACGCCAAACGTCAACAAGGACGCCGGTCGCGATCACTGGACGTTCTGCTACTCGGTCCTCTTCGCCGGAGCCGGCATTCGCGGCGGCACGATCCACGGAGCGTCCGACAAGCATGCGGCCTGGCCGATCGACCGCCCGGTCAGCACGGCCGACATCTGCGCGACGATCTACGCCGCCCTCGGCATCGACCCGTACACCCTGATCCACGACAAACTCGGCCGCCCCGTCCCGGTCGGCAACGGCGGCCAGCCGATCCACGAGATTTTGGCATGACGCCACAACTCGAATGATTCGTGGTCTGTAGCCGAAGTCGTGAGACTTCGGTGGCCCGACACAACTTGCGACCGAACTCTCACGAGTTCGGCTACCCGTGCCATGAACGTCCGACGATTCACCCAACGCTTCCTCTCAGCGATTCTCGTGGGTGTAGCCGTCGGTTCTCTCGCTGCGTGGTGTCTCGCTCCGCAGCCGCACGCCGTTTTCACCTGTGAGGGAACACCCGAAGCATTCCGGCGATTCCATCCGGACAACCGGCTTCTGGCGATGACGACCAATACAATTACTGATGATTCCGGCCCAAATATGTACCTGCGAATTATTGATGGACAGACTGGTCAAGAGGTCTCGCGGTGGAAAGACATCGAGGCCGACGAGCAGTCACACTTCACGCCGGATGGAGAGTTCTTCGTGCTTGATCGTCGCTGGATAGACGACAAACCTTGGTGGTTCTTCTCCACATTGGACGTTCGACAGGGAAGCAGTCGCGAATTGCTGCGACTCCCGGACACGGACAGCACCCCAACAATCACGCCGGACGGAGGGACGCTCTTGGTGCCTTCGCAAGTCGACGGCCGTGAGGTTATCGAACTTTGGGACTCGGCAACGGGCAAACTTCGGGCGACTCTGGATACAAACGACCGTCACAATTCTTGGTTGGCTGTGTCACCCGATGGTCGATTTCTTGCCGTGGCAGACACGTACCGGGACCAGCGTGCTGTCGAACCGGTGGGTGTCCAGATTTGGGATATCTGCGAAGGGAGACGAGCTTCAACCGTAGCTGGATATGACCGACCTGCCGTGTATGCAGAATTTGATTCAACGGGATGCAAGCTTCGATTATGGGTGACGTCGTCCGGAGAGCCTCAGATAGACTCATGGTTCAGAGATAACGCCAAAACGATGGTCTTTGACATCCAAACCGCCACACTCAAAGCCGATGTCCGCCCTGTCGCGGAAGGAACTTACTACTATCTGCTTGATGAGTACGATGGTTGGCAAATCGGCTTGTGCAAACCGTCTCAACTTTTGGTGCATGATCCTAACGGGCGGCTGTTTGTCTCAGTAGACGATATCTGGTACGGCTTGTGGTTCGCGGCAAACGGTCGTTTCATACGCGGAACAGATTTGATGGAACTTTCCTTCAGGAGAGATGCCCCCATAACGAGCCGCTGGTTAGCTCAGACACCGTGGCTGGGTCGCTTCGTTCATGAGACAACACGTGACGAATTCCGGCTGGTTGACCGAAGATCGGGCGAACATCTTTGGCACACTACGTGGCCGAGTGGTCCCGGAGAACAACACCGCGATTACTGCATTTCGCCGGATCAGCAACGACTCGCGGAGATTCTCAGCGTCGGCGAACACACGACCATTCGCTTCTGGACACTCCCCGTTCGGCGGTGGCATCGCTGGGTGGCTGGCGTCTTGGGCGTCGTGGCCGCGGGGTGGACGTGGTGGTTTGGTGGGCGGTCGCGAGCGGTCGTGTCTGATTCGGCTCGCGATCAGGTTTGACACAAATCTTGGTAACCCGGATCGTTTTACCCGGAGCCAGCGGCGACGGCGTGTCTCGGCGTCGAAGCAGCCGGCAGCGTTGGTTCCCGATTCGACACCGTCGCCGTTGGCTCCGGGTTATTCGGACTCAGGTTGATGTTTGCGCCGCCACCGAGTTCATCTCGGTGGTTCTCGCGTTTCTGCGCTACGGAACTCGTAGCGCAGAAGCGCGGGAACCACCCCGACAAGCGGGGTGGCGTCGCGCAAACATCAACCTGAGTCCCCATAAACGACGCGAGATCGTAACGGAACGTAGCCGTCACGCTCCGCGTGACGAGCCGAATTGAGATTCGGCGGCTCTTTGTGATTCGGCTCATCACGCGGAGCGTGATGGCTACGTAAATCGGACTCGCCCCGGAAGTAACTCTCAATGCCCCGCGCCTTCCTCCCCAACTTTGACTTCGAGCACCAACTCGCGGAGCCGTCGCGCACCGACTTCGGCGAAGCCGTCCGGCAAATCAATGCCGAACTGGCCAGCGTGTGGCTCGCCATTGCCGAACCGGGCGACGCCGTGTGGTCGCCGGCGGGCCAGCCGGTGTTCATGGAAGACGACACGTGGGCCGCGTGTCCTGTCGCGCCAGGTCAGATTCGCTGGTTGAACGAAAAGACCGGGTGGCTGGGGTCGAGCGCAGCGAGCCCCCAGCTCGTGGCCGATTCACCGTCGTTCCGGCACTGTGATGAACTCTTTCCGTGGGGCTGGTCCGAACAGGTCGTGACGTGGGGCCAGCGGCGCGGCCTCATCTCCACGGCCCCACCGATCGAAGTCGTGCGCGAAGTCAACTCACGGCGATTCTCGTACGAACTCGAAACCACGTGGGCTGTCGGACTGGACGGTGCGGCGATTGTTCACTCGCTCGACCGCCTGCAAGACCTGCTCGCCGACAGCGTCCGATTTCCGCGCGGCTGGATCATCAAAGCCCTGCTCGGCATGTCCGGCCGCGAACGATTGGTCGGACGCGGCGCGGAACTCACGCCGTCGATGGTCGGCTGGTTGCGGCAACGACTGACTCGCGACGGCGCCGTGGTTCTCGAACCGTGGGTCCACCGCATTGCCGAAGCCGGCGTGCAATGGGACATCCCGCAGCACGGCGAACCAGTCTTCGTCGGCGTTGTTCCGATGGTCCAGCCTCAGAACTCGTCGGGCGGTTATTTTGGAAGCCGCATTGATCCTCGCGAATCCTCCCTCTCCCCCGGAGGGGGAGAGGGCCGGGGTGAGGGGCATGTGTCTCTGGGCTTCGCTTGTGAACAGACCTTGGGATCGCACGCCCCTCACCCCCGACCCCTCTCCCCC
>JACRIH010000163.1 GCA_016235885.1 Planctomycetales bacterium
CGCCGTAACCGCATCAACCCCCGCGTCATCAAACGGAAGATGTCCAAGTGGAACAAAAAGCGTCCTCATCATCGACGCCTCAAACCCTTGCTCAAACACTTTGAAGACTGCATCGTTATGGCTAATTGAACGGTATTGCGCCTAGACATCAATCAATTCCGGCTCGATGAGTGCCCAGAGTTTCGGCTGAATCGCCCGGCGGGACACGAGGTCAACGTGGCAACCCAAGACACCCTCCAGTTGTTCAGCCAATGTCACAAAGCGGAGACCAATGCTTGGGTCAACGTCGACGAGCACGTCCACATCGCTGTTCTCGTGTTGATCGCCGCGAGCCCATGATCCAAACAGCGCCAGCCGGTGCAACGGAAACTCCGTCTGCAACTTCGGCTTCACCGCTCGCAACTTGACGAGAATCTCTTGACGGCTGGGCATGGCTTCGGTGCTCTCGCTAGACGAACAACGTCTTGCCGGGCATGGCGACGGGCGGGACGGGGAGGTCGATCCAGTCGTACTTTGGCGGCGTCAGATCTTCCTTGGAATTGAACGCCTGGTCCCACGTGATCGTCTGGCCGGTGTAGGCCGACATGCGCCCCATGATGGCCAGCATCGTACTCTTTGACATGTACTCGCCGTTGTTGATCGGCTTGCCGTTGCGGATGCTGGCGAACAGTTCGTCGTGTTCGACTTGATACATGCTGGGACGCGGGCCTTTGTACTTCCATTCTTTTTCGCCGGTGATCGACACATCAAAACTCTTGGTGTGGCAGGTTCCCTTCGTACCGACAAAGTGGTCGGACACATCCACCGTGCATTTGTCCTGCTGACGGCACGAACTGAACGCCTTCACACCGTTCGCATACTCGTACACGACGGAGAAATGATCGAACACGTTGCCATACGCCGGGTCGGTCCGAACCTGTCGGCCGCCGATGCCCGTGCAGCTTATCGGGGGGACATCCTTCATCGCCCACGCCACCTTGTCGAGGCTGTGGACGTGCTGCTCGGTGTTGAAATCGCCCGACAGCCACGTGAAGTACAGCCAGTTGCGCAACTGCCATTCCATGTCGCTCCAGCCCTCCTTGCGCGGATTCATCCACAGACCGTTCGTGTTGTACGACGCTTGAATCGTGAGGACTTCACCGATCGTCCCGTCGAGCACCTGTCCCAAAGCGGCTCGCACACCGTGGTCGTACCGCCAGCAGAGGCCGGACACGACCGCCAGGTTCTTCTTTTTCGCGGCCTCGCAGGTGGCGAGCACGGAGCGCACGCCCGGAGCATCGACGGCCACCGGCTTTTCGCAGAAGACATGCTTCCCCTTCTCGATCGCGTACGCCAGTTGCATCGGCCGGAAGTGCGGCGGCGTCGTGAGCAACACGACATCGACACCGCTGTCGATCACTTGTTTGTACGCATCGAACCCGGTGAACCGATGGTCCGCATCGACGGCAACTTTGGCGGACACTTCGGACTGCTGGAGTCCCTTCAAACAGTTTTCGAGCCGATCCTGAAAGGCATCTCCCATCGCCACCAGCTTGATGTTCTTGTCGGCGGACAGCGCTTGGACGATGGCCCCCGTGCCACGGCCACCGCAACCAATCGATCCGATCTTGATCGTGTCATCACCGGCGGCGAAGGCTCCGCGGGCAATCGCGAACTGGCTGGCCACGCCAGTCGCCAGCGCGGCGGCGGTCGTTTGCTTGAGGAAGTCACGACGGCTGGTTTCGACGGTGGCTGGCTGAGCGGACGAGTGCAAATCGCTCATGGTTCAGGTTCTCCGGGAAGGCGAGATCAATGGGCAGGAAAAATTCCAAGACGTAGCACCCCCGCTGCTGCGAGCAGCCGGGGTGCTCATCGGCCGATGATAGCCAGAGACCGAACGCCTGCCAAACGAGACGTGCCCCAAGCGAGGACTTGGGAACGCGAGCGCAACAACTTCGCGAATCGTGGCGACGTAGTCCGGACCCCTTGGTCCGGACGGAGTCGTCATCGAGGCCCGCGCCGTTTGCGAACGGACTCGTCCGGACCAAGGGGTCCGGACTACGACCTGCGAGCAGCTGGGGTGCTGATCGACCGAACACCTCGTTACTCGTCCACCAACCCCGGCACGAGCTTGTTCGTCGGGCGTGGCGGCAGCACGTCGTGGCTGAGCATGTGGGTGTGGCCGACGAAGTACGTGTGAAAATCGGCCACCACGAGGTTGTACGTCTTCTCCTCGGCCGCGGTTTCCACGTGACTGACGCGGGTCATCCCGGTCGCCGTGTGCAACGGCTGCCCGTCGTGCAACTCGCGAGTCTTTGTCCAGCCAGCCCCCGAGACCCACCAGTTGTGCCCCACGCTCGAAGTGATTGAATCTTCCCCCACCGTAAACACAAACGTCGGCGACGGCGGCCTGACCGTCGTGTGCAGCACCGGTTTGAATGCCAGTTCACCAGTTTCGATGTTCTTCGCCAGCACGCGGTCGCCGACGCGAATCTGTTCGATGGCGGCAAAACCGTGGTCCGTCCAAATTGGTGTGCCGGCGACGAGACAACTTGGCAAAGGGTTGGGCGGAGTTGTCCAGACACGCTGTTCATCAACAATGACAGTTCGTTTTTCACAAAGGCATTCGAAACCCATGAAATTGCTCCACCAACTCCACCATTTCTGCGGATCGTCCGACGATTCTTCCCCGCTGATCGCAGCCATGATGATTCCCACTCGTTGGTTCACGGAACTTGTCAACTCATTGAGTTGCTCAACGTACCTTTCCCGCGTCATTAGCAGGTCTTGCAACACCTGCTCTTCGTGAACTCGACGGGCCACGTAGGCCGCGTGATTAGACAGATTAGCGTAATAATTCCTCCCTCGCGGATCGAACCTTCCCGTCGATTCCAACGGTGAATACGCCACACCGAGTCGGGCCACTTCGTACTGATCTTGGCTTTCTCGGCCCCACAGGTAGTTCACATAAGTGGCCCACCGCGAGCGCCCAAAAACTTGGACCTCGGATCGAACCGGGGTATGGAGCAAGGAGACCAATTCCGGGACAAATTCCTCTTTGCGTCGCGACTTCAGAGCTACCGTCGCACGGTCGCGAACCGATTTCCACGGTGAAAACAGCGACTGGCTCGCGAGTGCTCTGGACGCTTCGTAGCCGCGCAGTTGATCAAGGATTTCCACGGCGGAGAAAGCCGTTTCGCTGTTGCCCCAGCCAAGCATTCGGTCGATCACTGCGGCCGCGCTCGGATCCTTGATCTCGCGCAGACTTTCCAGTGCTTCTCGGCGGCTCTTGTCACTTCCCCCAAGCTTGTCGAAGAGGGGCTTGACTCGCGACAACCACTTGTCAAATCCGGCCTGCTGTTCCCGGACAGTTCGATGCACTTCCGAGATGTCTTCAGGGCTCACCCAATCTCGGCCGACGCGTCGATAACCGAGCCGTTCATACACTTGATCCCGACTGTCGGTCGGCGTGGACTTCCGCAGCGCAGTGACCAGGTGGGCTCGTTCCTGATCAAAGAGCTGTTGCTTTTGACACCATCGAGCTAGCTTGACTTGGTCAGAATATGTCGGCTGACTCGCGGCGCGGCGCCAGCGGTATTCAACGAGCCGGTTGTTATCCGCCGCTGCGTCTTTCACCTCCTCAAATTCTTGCCACTGCTTTCGAAGATTGACGTACCCTGCCTGCCAACGAATTGGCCTGTGATCCGGTGCGGCTTCCAATGGCGATTGCAAGTCACGGCGTCGGTCAACGTGATCGAGATTTGGTTCCGACTCAGTTTGCAACACGTCGCGCACGGCGCGGTTGGCCTCGGCGGCGGCATCAGCCTTTGATCCAGCCCATGCGAACGTCGGCAGCATGGCGAAAGCGATCAGGCAGGCCAAAGTCTTCATTTCGGTCCTGCAAATTCTAAAGATTCCCCGCGTGGGTTTTGTCTTCGCCCTGGTCGCTCGGTTCATCGTTCGCCCTTTCCTTTGGCTGATTCCTCGACTTGGTGGCCCAAAATTCCGTGTCGTCACATCAAGCGTACCGGCAGACTTCCGTGAGTCCCTTTCCTTCAAAACGTTCGAGACATCCAGTATTCAACAGGCGAAACAAGGAAAGAACAAAAGTTTTGAGAAATTGAAAGTTGCGTAGGCAGGACTCCTTGGTCCGGCCGGACATGGGGCAGCCCATTGAAAACGTGGGAT
Source organism: Planctomycetales bacterium (assembly GCA_016235885.1). Taxonomy (GTDB): domain Bacteria; phylum Planctomycetota; class Planctomycetia; order Planctomycetales; family Planctomycetaceae; genus JACRIH01. The sequence continues at coordinate 4,168 of JACRIH010000163.1, forward strand.
ACGCTTTCAGCCTGTCGGAGTTTCGCGAAGATTCACAGGCTGGAAGCCTATGCCACGGTGTTCTCCAACAGGCTGCAATGGAACCGGCCGGACCTAGGGGTCCGGACTACGTTGAGTTGGGTCGGGAGTAGCGCGGCGGTGTCATTCTCCCACCGGCTTTTCCAGCTCCACTCCCGCTGACTCCAGCACTCGATCCCGCTCGATGGTGAAGTTCAAGTCCACGTAGCTCCGCAGGGACTTCGGCAGATTCACCTTGGGTGTCCCACCGGCTGGCTTGTCCTTGGCCGCTTTCTTCAGTTTGTCGCCGCTCTTCTTCATCCGGTCTTCCCACTTGCCCAGCGTGGCGTCCTGCTTGAGGAGTTGTCCCGTTGTCTTTTCGTACCGATTGACCGCCGTCGCCCGATCCTGGACAACCCGGGCGGCCTGCTGGCTGACGCCCAGTGCGGAGAGCGCCGTCCTGTCGTATTCGATCTGATACGCGACCTGCTGAGCCTGCAAGTTGGAAATCTGCTGCCGTTGCAACTGCTGCTGAACCGTGACAATTCCCTGACCCCCGGCATTGTTACCGGCTCCAGGTTGTGGCAGGCTGAGCAGTGTGAGTTGCTGTTGCAGTTGAAGCTGTGATTGCAAAAGCGATTGTCCCCGTTTCTCCAAGAAATCGTAATCCTTCTCCAACCGGGCGAGTTGCTTGTCGAAACTGGCGAGCTGTTCGTCGAGTGTCGCCTTCGCATCTTCCGCCGTTTTTTTCAGCGATTCACGCTTTTCCTGAGAGGTCTCCAGATTGGATTCGACTTGCGTGAGCTTTTTCTTCCGGTCCTGTTCGTCCTTGGCCTGAACTTTTTGTTGCGTCTGTTCGAGCTCCCGAACGGTGTCACTGGCCACGGCGTCGGTCTCTTTCTTGCCCGACTCGTAGAGCACCAATTCGTCACCCGCAAAAACCTCCTGCAACTGCCTGTCGATCTTCGCGACCGCGTCTTTCTGTTTGGGCGAATCGGCGACCTTGCCGAGCGCGGCCACCATTTGACCCAGCCACTCGATGGATCGGCGGACCTCGGGTGAATCGTCTTCGTCGGCGATGGCGGCCAGTTTGCGAGCCATCTCGCCCATCCGGTCGCATCCGGCGGGGTAATCCTTCGCGGCGAAATGTCCCCACACGAGGGCTTGCCAAGCGGGCCAGTACGTATCGCCCTTGCGTTGCGTCGCCGTTTGGAACTGAGCAACCGCTTCCTTGTGCTTGAGGTGTTTGAGCAGGATCAGGCCGTACGCATAATCGAGGCGTGAGTCATCCCCGACCGCCTTGCGGGCGGCGGCGTGCCGGCGTTGGACGTCGGGCAACACGTTTGCGCCGCGTGCGGCGCCGGCGTCAAACAACGATTGCAGTTCCCTGCTCAGCGGCGTTGGTTTTGGTGCAGGCTCGTCGGAGGCTGCAGGGCCGACCAGCATCGCCACCACCAGCCCAATCGTGAGGTAGATAGTTTTCATGGCCCGAGAATCTCCCGAAATAAAACGTGAAACCAATTTCGTACTACTACTCGTCAGCATCTTGTTTTTTGCACATTTGTGGCCGGGTCACTCCGTGACCCGGCCGCGGAGCGACTCGGCCACATTGCGGTCCATCCTCACCGCACGGAAATGTATTCTCCCCAGTTGCGAGCGGAGAGTTGCTTCAAAAACTCTTCGTGAATGCCGCGGGCGTCGATGCCGAATGTGAAAATTCCCGTGCGTTGAAACGCATTCTGCGCGGTGATCGCTTCGACGATCGCCAACGGGTCGGTGATCGGTCCTGAGTTCGGTTCGCCGTCGGACAGAAAGTACACCGCTTCGAGATTCCCGTCCGCGTGCAGGCCCGCCGCGAGGCCGTCGTAGCAATCGGTCTTCCCGCTGGGAGCCAGCCGGCGGGCGAAGTAGATCGCTTCGCGCTTGTTCTCGTCGGTGGCGGGAACCAGGTTGACTTTCCACGTGACGATACTGGTGTCAAACGCGAACAGCGAGAATTCGGCGTCGTTCGGCAGGGCTTTGATCACTTTCTCCAATTCATCGGTCGCGCGATCCCAGCGCGACACGCCCTCGACACTCGATTCCATGCTGCGCGACTTGTCGATTACGAACGCCACTTTCTTCGCGTACACCGGCACGCCGTAGAATTCCGGCAGCTTGTGCGGCCACGGCATTTTCGCACCGGCAATGCTGGGCGACACTCCAACCGTGGCACCGCTGTTGCCCTGCGCGGGCGTACCGGCCGTATCGCCGTCCGCCGGCTTCGGCAGTGGATTCGAACGATTGACCTGCCACCACGCCTGCCACTTATCTCCCCACCCGCCGAACGATTGACCGGTGATGCGGGTCAGGTGTCGTGCCGTCTCATATTTCAACTGGCCGTCGGATGAATTGACGGTGCTGACGAGAAAATCCACGGCGGCCGGTTCGGTGTAGCGTGCGGTGGCCTCGACGACGGTGCGCCGCAATCCGTAGCTCTTTGCGAACTCGGGCCGCTCGGCCAACGCGACGACCGACTCAATCGCACCCGGCTGCTTCGCGCTCGACAAGACGTCCGCGATGATGATCGCGACCTGCGGCTCGACGGTCGCCAGCAACGCACCGAGCCGGGTCGCGATCTCCGGGTGCTCGACGCGCCCGGAGATCTGGATCGCCCGCACGACGCTCATCGCAACTGTGCGATCTTTCCCATGCCGTTCGATAAACCCCAGCACCGCCTCCGTCACGGCGGCATTTTGGAAAGTTTCATCGGTGAGCTGCGACAAGCCGAGCAGTCGCGTTTCCTCCGCCGGCGATTTCAAACAGCCGACAAGTTGCTTCACGGGGAACGGCTTGCCCTTCGCTGTGGCCGTTCGAGCGCGATTCGCAGCCTTCGCCGGACCCGACTTCGCCGCCGATCCGTCCTGCGCCCGCAGATGGAAGCCATGCCAAACCACAGCCGCCACGCACACGGCACACAACCACTTCGCCAACGACTTCATGGGTACCCTCCGAAACAGAAACTCGGAACGATGGGCGGCCCCCCACACGTTGGAGACGGATCGTACCCGTGTTCGCGGCGGACTGTCAAATCGCGTTTACGGTCGGAACACCACCGGTCGATCAAATCTCAGATGTCACGTAGCCGCACTCGCCAGAACGCGGGAGGCCCTCACTCTGGCGAGTGCGGCTACGTGTCGCTGTAGCTCTGATGGTCCATTAATTGCCGGGGTGCTCTTTGCCATCAATGTTAAGCTGCACGTCTGGCCTCGCCTTACGGAACGCGGCGATGCCGTCGGAGGTGTAGCGGCGTTTGTCTTCGTTGTGGTTCAGCGACACGCTCTTCAAGTGAGGGATGGCGGCCCACTTCTCCAGCACGGTGTCGGAGGGAGACGGTTGCGTGCCGCTGATGTCGATCTCTTCCAGCAGCGGCAGACGGGCGAGCGTTGTGAAGGCTTCATCGCCGGGGCTGGGACTGTTGCCGTGGAGGAATCGCAGTAGCACGCGGCGCAGTTGCGACAGTTCAGAGACTCGGACGAGTTCGTCCGGCTTGAGCGGCGTCCGAATTTCCAGCGAGCGGAGTTCCGGTAGTGCTTGCAGCACGGTCAGCCCGGTGGGGGGCAACTGGTTGCCGGAGATGAGGAGCGATTGCAGCCGCGGGGCCTGTGCGAGCGGAGCCAGTGTGCGTCGCCCGCTGTCGTCGGCGATCGCGAGCAATTCCAGAGCCGCATTCTGCCGGATCAACTGCGTGACGCCGATGTCCGTCAGTTCGGGGCCGGTGGCGAGATGCAGCCGTCGCAACCGATGCAGTTCCGACAGCGACCGCACACCGGCATCGGTAATGTTGAGGTCGTCCAGCCACAGCGTTTCCAACTGCGCGAGCGGACGCAGATGAGCCAACGCCGCGTCGGTCAAACCTCGATTGGACGTGAGGTTGAGCGACCGCAGTTGCGTGAAGGTCGCGACCGTCGCCAGTCCCGTGTCGGACAGTGCGTTGGTGCTGAGGTCCAGATTCGTCAGCGTCCGCACATCGGCGAGGTGCGACAAACCGAAACCGGTGACCGGTGTTCCAAACAGCAAGAGCGTTTGCAATCGCCGACACCCGCGCAGCCGAGCCAGCTCGTCGTCGGTGACCGCCGGCTTGGAAAACATGGTCGCAACTTTCAACGCGAATGGTTCGACTGGCAATTCTCCGTTCTCGCCGGACAAACTGATGGTCATTTCGCCTGACTGCGGTACCAATTCCACTGTCGCCCCGACCGACAACGCCCACTCGGCCGCCTTGCGTTCAGCGGCGTGGTCGATGGGTGCGTCCGGCGTGGCGGGATAATCCTTGCCGTCGATATGCAGTTCGACATCCGGTCGTGCCTTGCGGAATGAGGTGATGTCGTCGGCGGTATAACGACGGAGCTTTGCGCGATCTTCTGCCGTGATGTTGTTATGGACGCTGAATGCTTTGAGACGCGGCATCGCCGCTACGGCTTGAAGCGATGCCGCATCGACCGCGATCAAATCCAAAATCGTCAGTTGTTCCAAATTGGCGAAGCGTGTGATCGGCAGCCAGTCGATGGCGTCTGTGAGAGCCTCCGGCCCCGATCCATTCTGATCCCTGATCACGAGTTCTCGGAGTTTCTTGTCGAACTTGGCAAGCCGCTGCATGCATTTTCGAACGGGTACATCAACGCCGAGCGAATAGAGATTCGGCAACTCAGCGAGCGTGCCGATCCCTGCTTCGCTCAAATGACTTCCGTAGCAATGCAATTTCTGGAGTGTTCGGAGTTGGGACAATGGCTCCAACGAAAGCTCTTGAGAATCGTTCAAGTTGAGTTCCGTCAGTTGCGGACAGTGCCGCACGATCGTCTTCAACCCCTCGGCACCGACACTGCCAACACGATAGGGCGTGGTGAGACTGGTCAGCCGCAGGCATGGCGGAAGTGTCTGCATGATTCCCACGCGACTGTCGCCGCTCATCGCGAGTGTGCTCAGCCGGGGATAGTTCGAGAGGAACTCCAGACTCTCGCGGGCGCAGGCGGTCTCATCGAGAAAGAGCGTTTCCAATCGGGGCAGCGGTCCGACATTCTTCAGTCCCGTCGCCGTGAGCTTGGCATTGGAGCGGGCATCCAGTTTGATAATCCCGCGACATCCGGCGAGTACCGCGATTTCCACATCCGTCAAATCGACGTCCACGAATCCAGCGTCGCTCACGTAGAACGGCACCTGCGGCAGAGGCTGTTTCATCTCCCAAGACGTCTTGTCGTTCGCCAGGTACGTCTTCCCCTTGTTGAGTTTCAGCAACGCTTCCGCTGCCTTGCGTTCGGCGGCGAAGTCGATGGGGTCGCTGGCGGGAGCCGACGGTGTGGTCGCCACCCCCTTGGCCATCGCCGGCCCCGTCACCTTCAACGACTCACGCACTGCATCCACCGGCAACGACACCCGAAAACCGACGTCATTGCTGCGGCGCGATTGGCCGCTGGCTTCGCGATTTGACGCGCGGCAACCGAACGCGTCACCGTTCAAGGTGCCGCCCCTGACCACGCGCAGGGAGCCAGCAGAAGTCGAACCCGTTGGGTTGACCGCGGGAGTTTTGGAATCCTGCACGCTGTAAGTCGGCTCCCACAGATCCTGCACCCACTCAAACACGTTGCCATGAATGTCGAACAGCCCGAATGGGTTCTCTTTCAGTTCCGCGACGGCGTGCGTCCGGTGGCCTGAATTCGTCGGGTGGCTTGAGTTCGAGAGAAACCAGCCTGCACGCATCAGCTCTTCGTCCTTGTCGCCAATCCAATATTTCGTCGTTGTTCCGGCGCGGCAAGCAAACTCCCACTCCGCTTCTGACGGTAACCGATAACCCGTCCCCTCCAGGGGCGTCACCGTCTCGCCAACACGAAAGTAAAACGGCTTGTGCTTCTCGCGTTGACTGAGCTTCGCACAGAATTCGGCGGCATCGTTCCAGCTTGCCCCTTCCACCGGGTGTCTGGTCGTATCCATCCCAGCCACTCGCTCGATAAGAGATTTATTTGTTCCGGTCAGGCTGAAGCCGGCAGGATTTGTTTCCATCACCAGTTTGTAGTCCGCTTGCGTCACTTCGTGAACGCCAAGGTAGAACGGCTGCGTCAGGATCACGTTGTGCTGCGGAGTTTCGCTCTTGGCACGCTCCTGCCAAATTTTAGATCTCGTGTCGCCACCCACGGCTTTGATATTCGCATCGATTTCGTCCGGCGTGCTGCCCATCGTGAACTCGCCCGGCGGAATGAGGCGGAACTTCATGCCGAGGGAGTTGGTGTACTCGACCTTCACGCCGAGGAACTTGGCCCACGCCTCCTGATGCTGCTCCGCCTGCTCGGAGTTGAACGGCGCAATCGCGGGCGGCGGAGCGTCGGCAGGCCAACCCTGCCAGCCGCCGCGCGCTGTGCGCGGGTCTCCTGACCCCGCACTGGGACTGGACCGCAGGTCTCCCGTTTGGCTGGCCCCTTCGTTGTTCACAGGAGACCTTCGGTCAGCGGAACCGGCGGGGTCAGGAGACCCTCGCCGAACGCTGAACTGGATGACGATCCCAACCAGCACCACACACGCGAACAGACCCACGACGACCAGCAGACGGCGGTTCGTGTGCTTCGGCACTGTCGGAAAGTCCACCGTAGCCGCACTCGCCAGAGTGCGGGGAGTCTGCGAGGAATCC
>JACRIH010000171.1 GCA_016235885.1 Planctomycetales bacterium
AATCGTTTGACCAGTTGATCGTAGATCGCGTCCGCGTCCTGCAACTTCATTTGTTTCGCGTTCAGCCTGGCGGCTTCGAGGCCCGCGAGTTGGGCGAATTCGGAATTGCCGAACCGATCGAAGGCCGCACGATAGGTGGCGGTCGCCTCGACGGCTTGACCGGCATCTTGCAGCGACTTGCCGTGCTGGAAGCCGGCTTCGGCGGCTAGTTCGTGCGTCGGGTGCTCGGTCACCAGCCGTCCAAACGATGCGGCGGCGTCCGGAAACTTTTTCCGTTTGTACTGCGACCAGCCGAGGCCGGAGAGGCCGAGCGGTTGGTACTTTGATTCCGGCTTGCTGGCGACGAGGTCGGTGAACAACATCGCGGACCACTCATAATCCTCGTTTGAGAACGCGACTTCGGCGAGCTCGTACGTCGTCTTCTCCAACTCGGGACTGTCCGGCCGCGATTGCTTCAACTGTTGCAGAGCCGCCAGCGCGGCGGGTTTGTTGCCGGCATGCGCTTCGGCAAGGGCTTGCACGGCGAGCGCTTGATCGATCAGTTCACCGGGAACCGCGAGCGTGAGATATTTTTTCGTTTCGGCGGACGCTGTCGCGAGAAACTGTTTCGCCGGTTCGACCTGTTTCGCCTTCGCCGCCGCCTTGCCGAGCGACAGGGCACTGGCCCCTCGCAGCACGTGGATGCTGGCAAATTCGCCGCCGTTCGGATTCTTCGCGACTTCGGCCACGAGCGGTTCGCTGACTTCGATCACGCGGGCGTGCTGTCCGAGTCGCTGCGCCGCTCCAGCGAGGTAGTACCGCGCCTGCTGCTTTGTGCTCTCGATCTCACTCTCGGCCACCACCTTCTCGAAATGTTTGGCGGCGGACGCCGCGTCGTTTTTCGCGAGTTGAATGCGACCCTTCAAGACTTCGTTGCGGAGGCGAAGTTTGCTCCCCGCGAATTCCTTGTCGAACCGCGCGGCCAAACCTTCCGCATCGGGCACTTTGCCGCCGTTGAGCGCCGCGAGACTGGCCGCGTGCAGGCTTTCATCGGCGAGGCTGCCTTGCGGCCAGCGGGTAACCACGTCGAGAAACAGCGAGCGAGCCGCGTCGAAGTTGCCCTGCAATTGTTCACTGTCCGCCCACTGATACAGAATGCGTTCGGCGATGGGCGAATCTTTGTATTTTTCTGCCGCCGGCTTCAGCAGCGCGATCGCAGCCGGATAGTCGCCGAGTTTCTTCAAACTGAGTCCGGTCCAAAACACTGCGTCGGGAGCATGCTTGGCGGTTTTCCCCGCAAGGTCGAATTGAAGAACCGCTTCGCGATACTGTCTGAGTTGGTATCGCGAGAAGCCCAAATTCAGGTGTGCCGACGGCACGAACGGGCTGGTCGGATGCTGCTGGATCAGCTTCAAGTACGAATCGGCTGCCGCTGCGAAGTTGCCGAGGTCGAACTGCGCTGAGCCAAGATTCAATTGAGCCTCCGCCGCGCGCGATCCCTTCGGGTTGGCCGCGAGCTGCTGATACAGCGGTAGGGCGTCCTGCGGCTTCTTCAACGCTTCGTAACTGCGGGCGAGGCCGAACTTCGCCTCTTCGGTCAGCGCCCCCTGCGGAAACTTTTCGAGCGCGGCCTGGAAATGTTTGGCGGCCACTTCGGGCTTGTTGAGTCGCAATGCGCTGTCGCCGAGGTAGGGCAAAGCCCGTTCGGCGAGCGGATCGGTGGGAGCCTTGCGGAGGAATTCCGCCAGTTCGGTTTCAGCGGCCGGGTAATCATCCAGCAGGTAACTGGCCTCGCCGATCCGATACAACGCCTGGTTCAGTTCTTTGTGCTGCGGGTGCGATTTGACGACGTCGCGAAAGACATCGCGGGCGGATTTGAAGTCTTGCAGGTTGACGAGCGCCAGCCCGAGCGAGAACTTGGCCGATTCGGCCTTGGGATGCGTGGGGGATTTTTTGAGGAACTCGCGGAAGGCATCCGCCGCCAGGGTCCAGCGTTCCTTGTTGTAGTGGCCGACGCCGAGCTTGTAGTCATCGAGCGGGTCGTCCGCCGCATCCAACCGCGAGACGTTGGCTGTCAACGAACAGATGACAGACAGAACGGCCACGCAAACCCAGGCAGTTGGGCAATTCAGGAACTGTTTTCCGCCACGACGATCCATCGACACTCACGCTCCGTACGGGAACCCCAACAACCGGAAACCCCGCAAGCCTCACCCGGCCGAACGCGGCGGAAGTGAGATCTGCGGGGTTCATGTTACGGCAGCCAAGCCGCATCGACAAGCGGGACTGGTCGGGGGTTTTCTGTGATCCAGCGGGTTTTGCCTTCAGAGGCCGGAAGTCGCCCTGATTGTACGGTTACTTGTTGTCCGGGCCGGCACAGCGGATCAGGTGATCGTGGTCGATGTACACCACTTCCTGCGTTCCATCCTTGTGCGTGAACGGAATCGGCCAGTCGGATCGCACGACCTTGTCAAAGTACACCGTACACTTGTAGTGACAGTGGTGCAGCCGCGCCGGTCCAACCATCGGATAGAACCGACACTCGTCGAGCTTGTCGACGATGGGTTCGACAACCATGCGAACGTTGTTGCGAGTCGTCTCGGCGAGGAAGGGAAATCCGCCGGCGGTGTCGTCGGGAAGCGCACGAATGATTTCGTCCGCAGACGGCGTATCCATGCAGTACAGCGGAGCGTTTTCGCCCTCGACCGGATCGAGGACCGGCACCTTGCCGTAGCGTTCCTCGTTCCAGTACGTGTCCTCGACCATTTGGGTGAAGTACGGACTGACGGGAATTGGCGGCGTGGCCAGCCAGAACTTCGAGAATTGACCCGCAGTGACGGCAAAGCCACCCACCAGGCGACAGCCACTGAGATTGGTCGTCATCAGGCCGAGCAGAGCAAGAATCGTGAACCGCTTGGCGAAAGACCGGAGCGAGTCCATGGTCTGTCCTCCCTGACAGGAAATGTGTGCGTGGAATCAAACTCTGTAGGGTTATCGTCGCGATGAGGCCGCGGACTTGTGAAGATTTTCCGATTTTATGGTTCGCGAGGGATCTGTCGGCTCGAACGGTTGCAGGCCAGGCGAGGCGCAGCCTCGTCTGAGCGTCACGGAAGATCCGTCATGAAAAAAATCTCCGGGAGAAATGCATCTCCCGGAGACCTTGACTGAAAACCAAGTCGTCGCTGACGTGTGATTACCAGTTGTTGTGATTCAAGAACCACCACCACTTGTCAGTGCGCGGGCGGAAATTGAGGTTCCAGTTGCCGTCATCCCATTCCAACTGGGCCTGACGCCATCCCAGTGGAACCTGCGGATACGGATAGAATGGGCCGATGTACGGCCACGCCGAGGCACTGTACTGACTGGGATAATTCACCTGCGCGTAATTCGGATACGAGGCATAGCTGGGCCACGCGTGATTCGGCAGATTCGGCTGATCGTAGACCATGTGTGATTGGCCGCTGCCCGGATGTCCGTATCCCGGCGGCATGGGAACGTGCCCCGGGACGTATGGTGGCGGTGACGGCATGGGTTGTACCGCGGCAAATCCCTGAGGTCCGGCAGTCGGCGGGCCGTTCGGTGGAACTTGATTCGGTTCCTGCCCGGCAACCGGAAGGTACTGCATCCGTTGAATCGGCTGACGGGCATCGGCCGGCATGCGTGCCGATGCGTCCACAGCTCGTGAAACTGCATCCGAGGACACCGAGAGTTGGTTGTCCACGCGCTTCACACCCTTCACATTCGCGACCGCTTTGGTCGCGGCCATGTTTTGCATCACATTCGACACCGCGCCGCGGAGCGTCGCGACACCGTCCTGGTATTCAATATCGATGTCGTAACCGGTGAGGTTCGCCCCCTTCAGCGCCCGGGCAACGTTCTGAGCGACCTGTTGGTTCGACAGTCCGGTCTTCGCTGGTGCAGGCTGGTTCTCACTGCGAGCCTCAGTCGCCTTGTCCGATTTGTCCCGGCTGACCATTGCCGGCGCGACGGTCTTCCCGGCGAAACCCAAGCCTGGGCTCATCGCCAAGATGCCCAACGTGGCCAGCCACTTTTGATAACGTCGCATGGATACCTCTCCTTGCAATCCGCTGACTGTTTTCATCGTTTCCGGTCAGCCGCCGTTGGCGGTTCGTTCGGGTTTCCACCCGGTGCTGCCGAACGAGTCCCACTGAACTTGTCCGGGTCGCAACTCACGCCGAGCCTCGCCGCCATTGTCTGGCGTCGCGATAGATCGTTTCGTGCCGACAACTCCTGACCCCGTGATATTCATCGGACAGGTTGCACCGGTCGTGTCAATTATTCTGAGTTTTTCGACGTGATTGATTGTGAGAGCTATTCGTTTGGAAGACGCAGTCCGCGACCGATAACTAGAGATGACATTTCCCGCATAACCGCGTGCGTCAAGATGGGGAAGACGCAAAACATATTTGACAAGGGCAATTTGTGCCTGATGGCTCAAGGCTGAGGGACGGATTCGACGACATTCCCTGTGACGGGTGCGTCCTGTGTGGACAGTCGTAAAGAACACGGTTGCCAGCCTGAGGAACTCAAACATGAATAAGAAACTTGGACTGCCTCTGCTCATCGCCCTGCTCCTGGCGCTGTGCGATGGTCAGACCGCTTCGGCGGGGTTGTGTGGCGGGGGGAGCTACAATTGTTGTCCAACAGCCGCATGCGAACCGAGCGCTGACTACTGCTGCGTTCGCACCAGTTGCTGTCAACCGTGCTACAAAACGGTGCAGGACATCGTGTGGGATCAGCAGTGCTACACCTGCTACAAGACGGTGTATGACACGGTTGTCGAATCCCATCCGGTCACCTGCTGCAAGACAATTTACGAAACGCACTATCGGGACTGCTGCTACACGGTCTGCAAGCCGTGCTACCAGACCTGCTACCGCGATGAGTCCTACACAGTCTGCAAACCGTGCTACCAGACCTGCTATCGCGACGTCTGCACCAAGGTTTGCAAGCCAACCTACCAGACGTGCTATCGCGATGAGTGCTACACGGTCTGCAAGCCGTGCTACCAGACCTGTTACCGCGAAGAATGCTACACGGTCTGCAAGCCGACCTACCAGACGTGCTACCGAGACGAGTGCTACCAGACCTGCAAGACAGTCTCGGAAACTCACTACCGCGACGTGTGCTACACCGTCTGCAAGCCGGTCTGCGAAACGAGAGTCGTCAACGTGTGTGGCGGGGAATGGCAAACGCGACAGGAATGCTGTCCCGGCCCGATCGTGAACAAGTGCGTCTGCGATCCGGGAACCTGGGAATGGAATTGCAGCGGTTGCTGCGTCTACAAGCCGGGGTGCTGCCGTACGGTTCAGGTTCAATGCCCGCCGACAGTCACCTGCCGCAAGGTGTGGTGCCCGAAGGTTTGCCAACAAACCATCACCTGCACGCGGATGGAATCGGAAGTGCGTCACTGCAAGGTTCCATACACCTGCTGTCGCACGGTCCCCTGCTGTGAAACTCGCCGCGTTCCGTACACGACCTGCACGATGGTTCCGCAGACCTGCAAGCGAACGATTCCCTACACTACTTGCACGATGGTTCAACAGTGCTGCACTCGCAAAGTGCCGTACACCACCTGCACGATGGTTGAAGAATGCTGCACGAAGAAAGTGCCGTACACCGTCTGCACGATGGTCCAACAGTGCTGCACCCGCAAGGTGCCGTACACCACCTGCACGATGGTTCAGGAATGCCGTACGAAGAAGGTTCCATATTGTGTAGCTCGTCAGGTGCAATACACCACGTGCTGCCAGAAGACTCGCTGCGTGCCCCGATGCGTGCCATACACGGTCACGAAATGCGTGCCACGAATTGTCTGCCGTCAGGTTCCGGTTCAACAGTGCTGCCCGACGAATCCCTGCTGTCCAGCGCCTGCTTGCGGCCAGAAGTCCTGAACTTTGCGGCATCTGAAAACGACTGCTC
>JACRIH010000172.1 GCA_016235885.1 Planctomycetales bacterium
ATCAGGAAGGCGCCGTCGCCCACCAGGGCCACGGGCCGCCGCCCCGGCTCGGCCAGGCCCGCGGCCACGGCCGCCGGCACGGCGAATCCCATGCTGGCGTAGTAGCCGGGGCCCAGGAACATATCCGTCTCCAGGTCCACGCTGGCGAACAGGGCTTGGAACAGGCGGGACCACGAGGCGAGTCGCTTCTTATCGTCCGACGAGCCACCCTCGGCAAGAAACTTCTGCGCGAGATCGCGTTCGGCGGGGGTGGGCGGACGGCCGATGGTGCGGCGGTAGGCGAGGTTGATCTGCGCGGCGTTATCGGCATCCGGTTCGGAAAGCAATGACTTGGCGGCGGCTTCAGCCTGCTGCATCACGAACGGGTTGTTCATCAGGAACAGTGCCTGCGGAGCCGTCGTGCTGGTGTTGCGTTTGCCGATGACCAAGTTCGGATCGGCGAAGTCGAACACTTCGTAGATCTCGAGCAGTGTGTTGCGCAACACGGGCGTGTACAGACTCCGTCGCGAGTCGTCAAACTTGTAACCGTACTCGATGGTGGTCCCCGGCTTGATCGTCGGGCCACCGACGGTCAGATCGAGTTGCCCGCTCGCGGCAAGAATCGAATCGCGGATCGATTCGACTTCCAGCCGGCGGCGGTTCTGTCGGCCGAGCAGTCGGTTCTCGGGATCGGCTTTCAACCCGGCGGCATCGGCTGTGGATGCGAGTTGGTACGTGCGGGACAGCATGATCTCGCGGATCAACTTCTTCACCGACCACCCCTGCTCGACGAATCGCAACGCGAGGTGATCCAATAATTCCGGGTGCGATGGTGTTTCGCCCGTCGAACCGAAGTTGTCGGTGGTCCGCACCAAGCCGACACCGAACAGATGGTGCCACACCCGATTCGCCATGACTCGCGCGGCGAGCGGGTTGTCTTTCGATGCCAGCCATTCGGCCAGTTCGCGGCGACCGCTCTGTTCGTCCGGCAGATCGGGGGGCGAACCGAATGTCGCGACGCTCAGGAACCCGCGCGGCACAACGTCACCGGGGTTGTGGAAGTTGCCGCGAATGCAAATGAAGGCGTCGCCGATCTTCTCGGCTTCCTTCACGGTCATCGCCTGCGGGCGATAGGGAGACTTTTGTTGGAGGGACTTGAGTTCATCTTCGAGCTTCTTGAGGTCGGCGCGGGGGTCGGGGGCAGATGCAACGCCTGCATCTCGCGCGGACCGCCCCTCACCTCCCGACAAAAATCCTCTCCCCAGAGGGGAGAGGGGAGGACGCGCTGTCTTGGCAACGTCCAACATTTCGACTGGGATGAATTGCACTGCGTCGGCCGTAACGTGGCCGACGGCGTCTTTGTTCGAGACGATCACGAAGCCCTGCCCGTTGAGTTCGAATCGAAATTGTCCGAGCGAAAGCCACCGGCCGTCGAGCGGTGGGGCTTCCTTCTGATTGACGGTGATGGATTCCTCGCCATCCGCATGGAAGACGGTCACGGGAACCTTTTCCGCGCGACTCGTCCCGTGTTGATACGCCAGACGGATTTCGTATCGGCCGGCGTGCGGCAGCTCGGGGAGAAACGTCAGTGTCTTTTCAGCGCCGTCGGCGTTGTCGTCGTGGCGGTAGCCGTCGCCGATGTACCGCTTGGAAAACTGCGAGTGCTTCCACGCGCCGACCGGCTTGGCCTGTTCGTCGTCCACGACTATCCCCGCCAAGTCTTTGATCGCGATGATCGCGGGGCCGGCTGGTTCGGTCGCACCACTCTTCGACGACTTTGCGGCCACGGCCTTCGCCAGTTTGATCCGTTCCTGCAACGCGGCCACGGCGTCGGCATGTTGCTTCAGTTCGGCTTCTTTCTCGGGCGACGTGGGCAATGGCAACTCGACCCATTTCGACACGTTGTCGTGGATCAGCGTCTGCGTGCTTTTGAAAATCCCGGCGAGGGCATAGTAGTCCTTCGTTGGAATCGGATCGAACTTGTGATCGTGGCAGCGGGCGCAGGTGATCGTCATCCCCAGCAGACCCTTGCCGATCACGTCGATTTGTTCGTCGATCACGTCCATTTCGAGAATCTTCTTGTCCTGCCCTTCGTAGTTGGTCGGGCCGAGGGCGAGGAGCGCGGTGGCGACCAACTGCCGCTCGCGCTCCGCGGGCGAATCGGCGGGGAGCAAGTCACCGGCGATTTGTTCTCTGACGAACCGGTCGTACGGCCGGTCGGAATTGAACGCTTCGACGACGTAGTCGCGATACCGCCACGCTTCGGGAAACAACAGCGTTCGGCCACCGCCGCTCGATTCGGCGTAGCGCACGACATCGAGCCAATGCCGCCCCCACCGCTCACCGAACTGCGGCGACGCCAGCAGCCGGTCCACCAGTTTTGGAAATGCATCCGGCGACTTGTCATTCACAAATTCATCGACCTGCGTTGGAGTTGGTGGAAGTCCGATGAGGTCGAAATACACGCGGCGCACGAGCGTCAGTCGGTCCGTATCGGCGACAGGTTTCAGGTCTTGCTGCTCCAAACGCGCAAGAACGAACCGGTCGATGTCACCGCGCGGCCACGCCGAGAGTTTCCCATCGGGTGCGGGATGTTTCTTGGGCGGCACGAACGCCCAGTACTTCTTTCCAGCTTCGACAGATGTCCACGGCGACTTTCCACTGGTTGTGACCGGACCGACATCGCCACGCGGATCGGGCGCGCCCAACGTGATCCATTTCTCGAAGTCCGCGATCACCGCGGCCGACAGCTTCCCCTTGGGCGGCATCTTGAGATTGTCGTCGTCATACCGCACGGCTGCGATCAGCAGGCTCTCGTCGAGATCCTTCGGCACGACCGCCGGCCCGGAATCGCCTCCTTTTCGAAGTGCGTCGCGGCTGTCGACTCGCAGCCCACCCTTCGTCGCCCGGTGTTCGGCCGAATGGCACTTGTAACAGTGCTCGACCAGGACGGGACGAATCTTCTTCTCGAAGAACGCGACATCACCATCCGCCGCGGAGGCAACTCGGACGGCGCTGGACCAGACGAAAACAACACCGATTAGCCAACGCATGCAGAGCTTCATTTGTGCAGGTTCTTGTCTCATGAGAATTCGGTCCGGCCGAGCGACTGGCCGACGGGAACCAGTCTAGCTGGCGATCAGGCGGTTGGAAACAGGTACGGCGATGCCCAAGCACCCGTCTCACCAGAACGAATCAACCGTGGCGATCACGACCATGATCAGGCCCGCAATCAGCTTGCCCACGGTGCCAAATAATCGTCCGACCAGCGCCGCGTTGCTGACGGCCATGCGCTCTTCGCCGGTGCGACCTTTCCACGTTTCGCCGAGATACGCTCCACCAAACGCGCCGACACATCCGCCAGCGACGGCTCCGATGATCGTCCCAAGGATCGGCACTCCCGAACCCAACGTCGCGCCGAGCAAACTGCCGCCGATTGCACCGGCGATCGCCAGCAGCATCCCGCGCCGGCTGCCTCCGTGCTTGGCCGCACCGGCCGCTCCCGCCGCGAATTCGATCGCTTCGCCAATCGCCGCCAACACGACGAGTCCTCCGACACACCACCAGCTCACTCCGTGAACGTCATCCGGCCGTACGAAGAATGCGAATGAGCCGGTTGCCAGTACGATGATCCA
>JACRIH010000169.1 GCA_016235885.1 Planctomycetales bacterium
CACGAAATGTCCGAAGAGCCAAGGGCGTTCAGCATTTTCGGATCGATGGCTCACAAAGCAGGGTGCTGAAAAATGTAAGGCCATCCGATCACCACAACTCATTTCGTTTTCGTGTCTTTCGCGTGTTTCGCGGGAAAGTCCATGATTGATCCGGGTTAGTGCCGCGTCAAAGCTTGATTTTGGGGGTAGCCACGGTCGCCAGACCGTGGGAATTCCCCTGGTTTTGTCGTCTACCCACGCTCTGGCGAGCGTGGCTACCACCCCCAATCTTGGGTTTGACGCAGCACCAGACGTCCAGCAGGCGGATTTGTCGATGGATTCGTTCACGAAGTGATGAGCATCACCCACGCTGTATACTCCGTGCGATTCGATGCTCTACGACTCGTGAAATGAACTTGCCCACGTAATGACCGACGTCACACGCATTCTCTCGATGATGGAAGCGGGCGATCCGACGGCGGCGGGGCAGTTGCTGCCGTTGGTCTACGACGAACTTCGCAAGTTGGCGACGGCAAAACTGGCTCACGAGAGGCCGGGGCAGACGCTGCAGGCGACGGCATTGGTGCATGAGGCGTATTTGCGGCTGGTGGCCGGTGCTCAAGAGGGAAAAGCCTGGGACGGTCGCGGTCATTTCTTCGCGGCGGCGGCGGAAGCGATGCGTCGCATTTTGGTGGGGAATGCCCGGCGGAAGCATCGCCTGCGGCACGGTGGCGACTTGGTGCGGGTCGAGATGGAAGAGGAACTCGACATCGAAGCTCCGGAACTGCGTGAAGACTTGCTGGCTCTGGACGCGGCGTTGGACAAACTCAAGCTGGTCGATGGGACCGCTGCGGAACTGGTCCAGTTGCGGTACTTCGCTGGGCTGACATTGGCCGAGGCCGCGGAGATGCTCGACATCTCCACGCGTTCGGCGGATCGTGTCTGGGCGTACGCCAAAGCCTGGCTGCACCGCGAGATGACGTAGCCACGTTCACCAGAACGTGGGTGTTTGATGCACTCGCCCCGCACTCTTGGCGAGTGCGGCTACAAGAAATGCGGCTACGATTCTTTTTGGAAAATCTTTGGCGTATTCTGTCCGCCACGGCGCATTGGCTTTTGGATGCTCTGTCGTTTGACCAGATTCGCAGTCCGGGAGGCCGATGGCCATGAATGAGCGAGTGATCTTCGATGCGGCGTTGGAAATTGCGGACTCGCAGGCTCGGCGAGCCTTCATTGAGAAGGCGTGTGCCGGTGATCCGGAGATGCGGGCTGCTGTCGAATCGCTGCTGAAGTCGCATGACTCAGCCGGCTCGTTCTTGGACATCCCGGCGGCCGAGCAGATGCAAAACGTCGCTCCGTCCCATCCAGAAGACTCAGCAGCGGCCGACGAGCCGACGCGGAGGTATCAGCCCGGCGCGATCGACGAGGATTCGGACGACGCCGACGATTCGAAGCCCGATCTCAGCTTTCTGCAACCGTCGAGCAAGCCCGGTTCGATTGGCGTGCTCGGACATTACGAAGTGCTGAGCGTGCTCGGTCAGGGAGCGTTCGGGATCGTCTTCAAGGCGTTTGATGAGAAGCTGCATCGGCTGGTGGCGATCAAGGTGATGAATCCGCAGTTGGCCGCGACGTCGCCGCCGCGGAAGCGGTTTTTGCGAGAAGCTCGCGCCGCCGCCGCGATTCGGCATGAGAACGTCGTGCAGGTTTACAGCGTCGAGGAGCAGCCGCTGCCGTATCTGGTGATGGAGTTCATCGACGGCCAGACGTTGAAAGACAAACTCGACGGAGCCGGCCCGCTGGAGACTCCCGAAGTGCTGCACATCGCCCGGCAGATCGCCAGCGGTCTGGCCGCCGCGCAGACGATGGGGCTGATTCATCGGGACATCAAACCGGCCAACATTCTGCTGGAGCAGGGAGCCGAGCAGCGGGTCAAGATCAGCGACTTCGGCCTGGCACGCGCGGCGGACGATGCCAGCATGACGCGGACGGGAGTCATCTCGGGCACGCCGATGTACATGGCTCCGGAGCAGGCGCAGGGTCAATCGCTGGATCATCGCGCCGACCTGTTCAGCCTGGGGAGCGTGTTGTACCAGATGGCGTGTGGTCGCCCTCCGTTCCGAGCGGCGACCACCATCGCCGTGCTGCGTCGAGTGGTCGAAGACACGCCCCGTCCGCTGCAAGAGATTTTGCCAGAGATTCCCGACTGGCTCGTCGCGATCGTGACGAAGCTGCACGCGAAGAAGCCGGAAGACCGTTTCCAATCCGCCAAAGAAGTCGCCGACCTGTTGGCTCGCTGCCAATCCGAGCTGCAACACAACGGCCAAGTGACGTGCGTGGCCGTAGCCGTCCGCGTAGTCGAGTCACTCCGTGACTCGAAACTCACGTCGCGCAGCGACGCGAGCGAACGTAGCCGTCACGCTCCGCGTGACGAGCCGAACGCTCCCCCGACCCTCAATTCCCAACCGACATCGTCAAACGCAACCCCCGCCGCAACGCAGTCCTCGACGCGATCAACGCCGAATGAAACATCAACGTCCACACCGCGCTCGGCTCATCACGCGGAGCGTGATGGCTACGTTGGCGGCAAACGCTCGAACGTCTCGCGATACTTCATCGCCGCCACTCTCATCGGCATCGCCGTAATCGCCGGCCTCATCATCAAGCCTTGGCAAAACGACAACGTCGCGAAGCTCGACCCCGTCACTCCCCCAATCGAAAATCAAAAATCAAAAATCGAAAATGCCCAAGGCTGGCACGGTTGGCCGGCCGAGGCACCGCCGCCCGCCATCGCGCCGTTCAATGCCGAGCAAGCCCAACAACATCAGGAGGCGTGGGCCAAGTACCTCGGCGTGCCGGTCGAGTACACCAACTCACTCGGCATGAAGTTCCGCCTCATCCCGCCCGGCGAGTTCATGATGGGCAGCTCGCCTGCCGAGATCGAAACGGCTCTCAACTTTGCAAACGAAGGGAAGAAATGGGAGGACTGCATCAAGAGCGAAGCACCGCAACATAAGGTTATCAATACTCGGCCGATCTACCTCGGAGTGAATGAGGTGACGCAGGGGCAATACGAACGGATTATGGGAAAGAATCCCTCCCACTTCACTTCCTTGGGGCCAGGAAAAGGTACTGTCGCCGGAATGGACTCGAGCCGCCTCCCCGTGGAAATGGTTAGTTGGAACGATGCCGTCGAGTTCTGTGAGAAACTGAGCCAGCAGGAAAAACTCAAGCCATTTGCACTCCGCATCGACGAGGCGGTGACGCCGCTCAATGGGAATGCCTACCGATTGTCCGCGGAGACAGAGTGGGAATTTGCTTGCCGTGCGGGAACCACCACGAAGTACTCGATAGGCGATAAAGACAACGAACTGGCCCCGGCTGGCTGGTCGAACTTGAATTCCGATGGCCGTTCGCATGTTGTCGGTGAGTTGAAGTCAAATTCCTTTGGGATCCACGACATGCATGGCAATGTTTGGGAGTGGGTGCAGGATGGGTGGGATCAGACCTATTACCAGCAGTTTCAGGAAAAAGCGGCAATTGATGCGAGTGGCCCGACTTCCACCGGTTTCCTGCAGGTAATTCGGAGCGGCGGTTGGAGCCGCGTCGCGTCCCATTGCCGGTCCTCGAGTCGCCACGCCGTGGACCCGTTCGGCCGCGCTTACGACATCGGTTTTCGTGTGGCGCTGCCAATTGAATACGTAAAGGCGACCAGCAAGGAGCGGAAGGCTGCAGACGCCGCTTGGCACGGTTGGTCGGTAGACGCACCGCCGCCCGCCATCGCGCCGTTCAATGCCGAGCAAGCCCAACAACATCAGGAGGCGTGGGCCAAGTACCTCGGCGTGCCGGTCGAGTACACCAACTCCCTCGGCATGAAGTTCCGCCTCATCCCGCCCGGCGAGTTTTCGATGGGGAGCACGGTGGAGGAGATCGCAGCGGCCCTCAAGGATGTTGGTACAAACGAGTACTGGCAGGAGTGCGTCCAGAGCGAAGCTCCGCAGCACAAGGTAATCCTGACGCAGCCGATCTACCTGGGCATGAATGAAGTGACGCAGGCCGAGTATGAAAAAGTGATGGGCGTGAATCCGTCCCGTTCCGCCCCGCTGGGCACGCGCAAAGACCCGGTCGCCGGGCTGGAGACGGCCGAGCACCCGGTGGAAATGGTGAGTTGGTATGACGCGGCCGAGTTCTGCACCAAGTTGAGCAAACAGGAGGAATTGAAGCCGTTCTACTTCCGGGCCGGCGAAACCGTTACGCCGCTCGACGGGACCGGTTACCGGCTCCCCAGCGAAGCGGAATGGGAATTCGCGTGCCGTGCGGGGACGGCGACAAAGTACTGGATCGGCGACCAGGACGCTGACTTGGTGCGGGCGGGGTGGTTCGGTGGGAACTCCGGGAGTCGGACGCATGCGGCGGGCGAGCTGAAAGCGAATCCGTTCGGTCTGTCCGACATCCACGGCAATGTCTGGGAATGGGTGCAGGACGGTTGGGACGCGACCTACTACGGCCAATTCCCGGACAAACCCGCGATCAATCCAAACAGCCCATTTTCCGCCGGTTCCCGGCGCGTGGTCCGGGGCGGCGATTGGCGCTACACCGCGTCCAACTGCCGGTCGTCGGATCGCCACGCCGCTGTCCCGGCGGGCGCTGGCGACCACGTCGGGTTTCGGGTGTCGTTGGTGGCTGTTGGCTCGCGTGTCGGCGAGTCGTCGAAGGTGACCGGGCCGGCGATGCCGAACCGTCCGAAAGCCACGGTGACGGACGGCTCCACATCATCGACAGCGAAACCACTCACGCCGCTGCCGCCACTGGACCTCGACGAGACCGATCCGTTGCCGGGGTGGGAGTTGCCGCCGGGTGCTCCGCCGCCGGTGGTCGCGCCGTGTGAGCCGACGCTGGCGAAAGAGCGGCAACAACTGTGGGCCGAGTTTCTCAAACGCCCGGTGATCGAAGAGAACGCGGCGCTCGGGATGAAATTCGCGTTGATCCCGCCGGGGGAGTTTCGCAAGATCTTCACGCGGCCGCGCGATCCGGCGATCGAACCGGACATGCCCGTCCGCCGCTTCCGCATCACCAAACCCTACGCGCTCTCGACCACCGAAGTCACCTGGGACCAGTTCCGCCAGTTCGTCGAGGCCACCGGCTACCAAACCGAAGCCGAAACCAACGGACTCGGCGGACGCGATCGCGATTTCAAACCCGATCCGAATGGAAAGATCACCTGGCGCACCCCCGGCTGGAAACCCGCTCCGAACGAGCCCGTCACGCAAGTCACCCCGCGCGACGCCGAAGCGTTTTGCGCGTGGCTGACTTTGGAGTGCGGTGGCTCGACACCGCTTTCCGATCGTGGCGCAGCCACTTTCTTTCCCAACAAGCCGACGCCTCCGACGAGCGACACAGACGCGAAGAAAGAAAAAGAAAGCGGCTCCGCCGCGAACCAAAGCTCCGTCAAGCCGGAGCACTCCAAATTTTACTACCGCCTCCCGACCGAGGCGGAATGGGTACATGCTTGCCGCTCCGGGAGCGTCCACAAGCACGTCGTCGGTCCCGAACCCGGCGACCTCGCCGACTACGCCTGGACCCAGGAATTCCTCGACCCCAACCCCCAAGCCAGCCCGCTGCATCTCGTCGCCCAGAAAAAGCCCAATCCCTTCGGACTGCACGACACACTCGGAAACGTCTTGGAGTACACACGCGATGTGCTATCCCCGGCGGCGAGACCATACCTGCCGACAAACGATCCGTTGGCGATGACACTTTCTAGTCTCATGGGATCTGCTTGGAGCCACGAGCAGCTTTGGGGCAACGCCGATTTCAACTACCCGCATGACAGGGCCCAGTCCGATGTCGGCTTCCGCGTGCTGAAGCAATTCGATGGCGAGCCGCTGCCGGGTCCGCTCGACCGTCCGCTGGTGCTGCGCGCGGGCCAGCCGCTGAGCGTCCACGCGCTGGTCCCGCGCCCCGAAAAAATCCCCGGCCTGCAAAGCTGGTCCATCGAACTCGCCGGCCCGCACGCCGGTGGGGCAACGCCCATCGCAGCCAGTTCGAACGGTGACCTGATTGCGACGGGCAGCGCGTACGGCAAGATCAGCCTGTGGGACCGCGACGGCAAGTACCAACGCGCCTTGATTGGGCATGAAGGAACGCTCATCTCGCTCAACTTCTCCCCCAATGGCCGCTGGCTCGCCTCGTGCGAACGTATCGATGGCTATCGCGGCGACGCATACACCGCGCGGTTGTGGAATGTCGAGACAGGCGCGCTCCACGCCGTGTTAAGTGGTGGGGGCTGCGTGGCTTTTTCGCCA
>JACRIH010000170.1 GCA_016235885.1 Planctomycetales bacterium
CCCGGAGGGGAGAGGGGAGAAGAACAATCATGCTCGACCTGACCGCTGTCTACCGCGAACTGCGCATCGCCCTCGTGGGGGACTTCTGCCTCGACCGGTATCTGGAAATCGATCCGATTCGGCAGGAGATTTCTCTGGAGACCGGCCTCGCGGTTCACAACGTCGTGCGCGTTCGCAGTCAGCCCGGCGCGGCGGGGACGATCCTGAACAATCTCGTCGCGCTCGGTGTCGGTGAGATTCATTGCGTTGGGTTCGCGGGGGACGACGGCGAGGGCTTCGAATTGAGGCGTGCTCTCGCGGCGATGCCGGGCGTGCGTCTGGACCATTTCGTCGTGACTCCCGAGCGCCGCACGTTCACGTACTGCAAGCCGCTCGTCATCCATCCCGATCGGTCGCCGCAGGAACTGAGTCGGCTGGACAGCAAGAATTGGACGGCATCTCCGCCCCGCGTGCAGGGGGAGTTGTGCCGGGCGGTCGATGAACTGTCGCAGCGAGTCGATGCAGTGATCCTGCTCGATCAGGTCGATATTGCCGAGACGGGTGTCGTCACCCGTCGGATGCTCGACACCGTGGCGGACGTGTCGCAACGTCGTCGCGAACTGCTCGTCGTCGCCGACAGCCGCCGCGGACTGCGAGACTTCCCGCCGGTCACATTCAAAATGAATCGCCGCGAATTGGGATCGCTCACCGGAATTGACGGAGACCTGACCCTCGATGACGTGCATCGCGCCGCGACGCAACTGGCCGAACGCAACCAGCGAGCCGTGTTCGTCACATTGGCCGAACACGGAATCGTCGGAGCGATGCCAGGGCAGCCTGTCGAACATCATCCCACGCTGCCAATCCGCGGCGAAATCGACATCGTCGGCGCGGGAGATGCCGTGACCGCGAACCTGACAACCGCCCTCGCCGCCGGCCTGCCGCTTCGCGACGCGATCCGATTTGCGAACGCCGCGGCATCGGTCGTGATTCATCAACTCGGGACGACCGGCACGGCCACTCTCGATCAGATCAACGCGGTGCTGAATCGGCCCTCGTAGTGATTTTCTCTGGCGTGTGCATTAACTTTCCACCAGGACACAGCGGCGATACGACGAATTGTGGCAGAACGATGTTGGGCAGAATGATGCGACACACGATGCGGCAAGGACGGTTCGATAGTGAAATCATTCTGCCCAACATCGTTCTGCCACGTTTTTGAACCAGAGGCTTTTCAAGGGTTGGTCCTACATCCGATCGCGTTCACAAGGGAAGCGAAAATGCTCAAACAAATCATTTGGCTGCTGGCAGTAGTGTTGGTGGTCCAATGTTCGCAGGCCGCGGACGAATGGCCTCAGTTTCGTGGTCCGGGGGGGCAAGGGCACGCGGTCGCGACCGGGTTGCCGGTGACGTGGAGCGAGTCGGAACATGTCACGTGGAAGACAGCCATTCCCGGCGCGGGCTGGTCGTCGCCGGTGATTTCGGGCGATCAGATTTGGTTCACCACAGCGACCGACGTCGAAGGGACTCCGCCCGGCAAGTCGCTACGGGCGGTGTGCGTGGATCGGTCGTCGGGAATGATTCGTCACGACATCGAAGTCTTCCGGCTGGTTTCGCCTCCACTGCTGAATGCGAAGAACACGTTTGCGTCTCCGACACCGGTTCTCGAAGCGGGACGGCTGTACGTCCATTTCGGCACGTACGGGACCGCCTGTCTGGACACGACGTCCGGAGAGGTTCTCTGGAAGAACGAAGAGTTGAAGCTCGATCACAAGGAGGGGCCGGGAAGCTCTCCCGTGTTGCATGGCGACAAGCTGATCCTCACCTGCGACGGCACGGACGTGCAGTTTGTCGCCGCGCTCGACAAGGCCACGGGCAAGGTCGTGTGGAATACGAAGCGGACCGGGAAACTCAACTTTGTCCCTGACTTTCGCAAGGCGTATTGCACGCCGCTCGTCATCACGACGGACGGCAAGACGCAAGTGATCGTGCCGGGAGCCGACCAGGTGATCGCGTACGATCCCGCATCGGGGGACGAAATCTGGAAGGCCCGCTACGTCGGCTTCTCAAATGTGCCGCGTCCCGTGTTCGGTCACGACTTGGTGTTCGTCTGCACGGGGTACATGAAACCGGAACTGTGGGCCATTCGCCCCAACGGTTCCGGGACCGTCGAGGAATCGCACATCACGTGGAAGACGAAGAAACAAATCCCGACCAACCCATCACCGCTGCTGGTCGGCGACAGCTTGTTCATCGCCAACGACCGTGGCATCTTCACCTGTTTCGACGCGAAGTCTGGCGAGGAACTCTGGACGGAACGTGTCGGCGGCAATTTCTCGTCGTCACCGCTGTTCGCGGACGGGCGGATTTACATCTCCAGCGAAGAGGGTTTGACCCACGTCCTGAAACCTGGAAGAAAGTTCGAATCGCTGGCGAAGAATCAGCTCGACGGAAGAATTCTCGCATCCCCCGCCGTCGTGGACCACGCGATCTATCTGCGTACGGACAAGTCACTGTACCGGATCGAGCCGTAGCCCGAGCCCTTGTGGCTCGATCGTGAGTTCGATTCGCGATTTCCCAGGCCACGAGGGCCTGGGCTACAGGATTGCGATTCAAGCGACGGTTCCACCGAACATCCGCTGCCGTCCGTCCGGTGTGTCCAGCAGCAAGGCTCCTTCGTCGTCGATCCCGGCGCACGGTCCTTCGACTTGCCGCGACCCTTGCTGCACCGCGACATGCCGATTCGTCAGCAAGCTGAGTTCCCGCCAGCGGGCCGGAAGCTGCGGATCTGACTTCGCAAGCGACCAAACGTTGGCTTCGATTCGGCGCAGCACGTGGACCAACACGTCGGTCAGATCGAACTTCGTCTCGGCCGAGTCACACAGCGCGATGCCGATCTGTTGGAGTTCAGCCGGCGCGGTGGCGAACGAGTTGTTGACGTTGATTCCCACGCCGATCACGAGCCGTGCCGGGACAGGTGGGCGATTCGCAGGGACTTCGGTGAGGATGCCGCAGACTTTTCGCCCCGCGAGAAACACGTCGTTCGGCCACTTCAACCCGAGCGGCACGCCGGGCAACAATTCTTCCAGCGTGTCGCACACGGACACACCGGTGGCCAACGCGACGCGCGGCCACAGTTCCGGCGACAGACTGAACTGCGACGCCTCGATCAGCAGCGAAAACGTCAACGCCCCGTCGTTCGACCACCACGAATGATCCCCCCTGCCCCGCCCGGAAGTTTGCCGCTCGGCTATGACCAGCAGCGGCGTCGTGAGGTCCGGCAGTTGGGCCAGCTCCATCGCCCGCGTGTTCGTCGAAGGAAGCGTCGCGTGTGATTCGACATCGCGGACAAATGTGTCGCGCAGAATGATGTGCCACGCCCCGGCATCGCCTTCTGCCTTCATCCTTCTGCCTTCTCCCTTGGGCTACGCCTTCGCCAACCGGATCACCAACTCACCCGTCTCGACCTGCGTGCCTGGTTTGACGAGAACTTCGGCCACGCGGGCATCCTGGTCGGCGTAGATTGTGGTTTCCATTTTCATGGCTTCGAGCGTGAAGAGTTTTTGTCCCTTCACGACGGGATCGCCCGCCAGCACGCCGATGGTCACGACCAGGCCGGGCATCGGCGAGGCGATTTGCAGCGGGTCGGCCGGGTCAGCTTTCGGGCGCTTGGCAGCGGCATCGACTTGGATCGAGTGATCGACCACGGTGACTTCGCGCGGCTGGCCGTTGAGTTCAAAAAACACGCTCCGCTTTCCGTCCGGATGCGGATCGCCGACGGTTTGGAATCGGACAATCAGCAGCTTGCCCGATTCAATTTCGACCGCCACTTCGTCGCCGCGTTCCTGACCGTACAGAAACGTCGATGTCGGGATGACGCTCGTGTCGCCGTGAGCCTGCTGGTGCGCGGCGAACTCTTCGAACACACGGGGATACATGAGGTGTGACAAGACGTCGCGGTCCGAGATATCGCCTCCGAGTTTTTTCGTGAGCGCGGTACGCGTGGCATCAAAGTCGGCGTCCGGAAGCTGGGCACCGGGGCGGCCCTTCACGGGCTTGATGTCGCGGAGGATTCGCTTCTTGACCTTCGGCGGGAAGCCGCCGGGAGGCTGACCCATGCGGCCCGCGATCAAGTCGACCACCGATTCGGGGAACGCGAATTCCCGCTGCGGATCGAGCACGTCCGCGGCGGTCAGATTGTTGGCGAGCAGGAACAGCGCCATGTCACCGACGGATTTCGACGATGGCGTCACCTTCACGATGTCGCCGAACAATTGATTCACGTCGGCGTACATGCGGCACACGTCGCGCCAGCGGTCGGCGAGGCCGAGCGCGGCGGCTTGCTGATACAAATTCGTCGCCTGTCCGCCAGGCATTTCGTGGATGTACAGTTCTGAGTCCGGCGTCTTCTGGCCGGTCTCGAACGGCACATAGAATTCGCGGACGGCTCCCCAGTACGCGGCGAAGTCGCGGAGTGCTTGCGGCGACACGCCGCTGTCGCGCTTGGTAAACCGCAGGCTCTCGACGAGTGAATTGAGGTTCGGCTGCGACGTCAACCCGGACAGCGGCGCGATGGCTCCGTCGGCAATGTCCAGCCCGACCTCGGACGCCAGCAGCACCGACGCTCCCTGTACTCCCGAAATATCGTGAGTGTGGAAATGGATCGGGATGCCGATCTCCTGCTTGAGCGTTTCGACCAGCTTGCGGGCGGCGTACGGCTTGCACAACCCGGCCATGTCTTTGATCGCGAGGAGATGGGCACCCATCTTCTCCAACTCTTTCGCGAGTTCCACGTAGTATTTGAGGTTGTACTTCGGTCGCGAATCGTCGAGCAGGTCACCGGTGTAGCAGATGGTCGCCTCGCACAGCGCCCCGGCGTCGATCGCGGCGTCCATCGCCACTCGCATGTTGTCGGTCCAGTTGAGCGAGTCGAAAATGCGGAAGAGATCGATCCCCGCTTGAGCCGATTCCTTCACGAATTCCCGGACGACGTTGTCCGGATAGTTCGTGTAACCGACCGCGTTCGACGCTCGCAGGAGCATTTGAAACAGGATGTTCGGCACCTTCCCGCGCAGGTCCGCCAACCGTTGCCACGGGCACTCTTTGAGAAACCGCATCGACGTGTCGAACGTGGCTCCGCCCCACATTTCGAGCGAGAAGAGCTGCGGACACAGCCGCGCGTACGCTTCGGCGACGCGCAGCATGTCGTACGTGCGCATCCGCGTCGCCAGCAGCGACTGGTGAGCATCGCGAAGCGTGGTGTCCGTCAGCAGCAGTTGTTTCTGGTCGAGCACCCAGCGGCTGAATTTCTTCGCGCCGAGTTCCTTGAATCGGTCGCGTGTGCCGGGTGGAATGGGAGCCGTCTTGTCGAACGACGGCAGCGGGGCCGGTTCGCGACGAAACTGTTTCGGCTTCACTTTCACCAGCGGGTTGCCGTTGACGATGACATCGCCGAGGAACGAGAGCAGCTTTGTCGCTCGATCCTTCCGCGCCGCGAACTTGAACAGCGCGGGCGTTTCGTCGATGAACGTGGTCGTGCAGCTACCCGCCATAAACGTCGGGTGCGTGATCAGGTTGATGAGGAACGGGATGTTGGTCTTCACCCCGCGGACGCGAAACTCTTGCAGAACCCGTTCCATGCGCCGCGTCGCGTCGATGAATCGCTTGCCGCGTGCCGACACTTTCACGAGCAACGAATCGTAGAACGGCGTGACGACTGCTCCGGAGAACGCGGTCCCGGCGTCCAGTCGAATCCCCATCCCGGCGGCAGAGCGGTAGTGTGTGATCCGGCCGTAGTCGGGCAGGAATTTGTTTTCCGGGTCTTCCGTCGTGACGCGGCATTGCACCGCGAAGCCGCTCGTGTGAATGTTTTCCTGCGAGCCGAGACCGATCTCTGGGTCGCTCAATGCCTGGCCCTGAGCCGTGAGGATCTGCGTCTTGACAATGTCCACGCCGGTCACTTCTTCCGTGACCGTGTGCTCGACCTGCACCCGCGGGTTGACTTCGATGAAATAATACTCGCCGGTGTCGGCATCGACGAGAAACTCCACCGTCCCCGCGCACTCGTACTTCACCGCCCGACCAATCGCGAGGGCCGCTTCGCAGATCTTGCCTCGCAGCTCGGAATTGAGATTCGGCGACGGAGCAATTTCGACGACTTTTTGATGCCGCCGCTGCACCGAACAATCGCGCTCCCACAGGTGGACCAGACCGCCATGCTTGTCGCCGATGAGTTGCACTTCGATGTGTCGCGCCCGGCGAATGTACTTTTCGACGAACACCTCGTTGCTGCCGAACGCGACCAGCGATTCGCGTTGCGCCGCTTCCAAGCTGGAACCGAGATCCTTCGCATTGTGGACGACTCGCATCCCGCGCCCACCGCCCCCTTTGGCCGCCTTCAAGATGATCGGATAACCCAACTTCTCCGCCGCGCGGCGAGCGTCGTCAAGATGCCGCACCGACTTCGCCGTCCCGCCGAGGATGGGCACGTTGGCCCGCTGCGCGATCTCCCGCGCCGCGGTCTTGTCGCCGAGTTGCTCCAGCGCCCCGACCGTGGGACCGACAAACGTGATGCCCGCCACCGCGCAGGCCCGAGCGAACTCCGGGTTCTCTGACAGGAATCCGTATCCGGGATGAATCGCATCGACACCGTTTGCCTTCGCGACCTCGACGATGCCGGGAATGTCGAGATACGCGCGGATCGGTTCGCCCACCTTGCCGACGGCATACGCCTCGTCCGCCTTGAACCGATGGAGAGCGTAGCGGTCCTCGTGTGAATAAATCGCGACCGTCCGTATGCCCAGTTCATGGGACGAACGAAACACCCGAATGGCGATCTCGCCACGATTGGCGACCAACAACTTGCGAAACGTCTTCATGCGCGAATCAAAACTCCGGAAAATACCATCAGTGGAGCGGACAGCGTACAAGATCGGGAAACGCAAAGCCAACGACAGGATTCTCGGGGTTCGAGGTGAATTGCAGAACGATGTTGGGCAGAACGATGAGACGAGAGAACAAACAGAAGCCGCCCGTTGCCGAAATTGTTCTGCCCAACATCGTTCTGCCAATACTCCCGCCAGTGACCACACGAAGGCTCAATCTGCCGGCGTGACGTTGGAAAGGAATTGGGACGAGAAATCGCCCGTTGACAACCCGTCCATCTCCCGTGACACTGATGCCATTGGGCTGCTTTCCAAGCTGTTCCGTTACGGGAAGACTTTACATGTCCCATCTGAATCGCGTCCTGTTGGCTATCGTCATGGTGTTGCCGATCGCCCGCCCCGCCGCCGCGCAGATGATCACGACTCAGACGCCGTTTCAGAACAATTCCGCCAGCTTCTTTGAATCAACCAGCGTTGGATGGAGCCTGAACGGGCCGGGCTACTTCGCCCGTTTCGGGAATCCCGGATTGAGTCGCCCGCCGTTTGGCGGGTACGTGCCGGGAGCTGGGCTGACTACGGGTTTTCAAACCAATGGCGGAGGGTTCAGCAGCAACTTCCTGTTCGATTTCTCGCAGGGCAGTTCGTACTCCAGCGTGTCAACCACTCCCGTGTTGACCACGACCAATGGTTATCCGGGCTTCTTGGCAGTGGGCCAACAGCAAAACTTTGTGACCGGAGTCGTCCCCGTGGTTGGCAATGGCGGCGGCTTCTTTTACGTGCCGAGCACGGCGTGGTATCCGACCGGCTATTTCAACGGCTTCAATCCCGGATACGGCCCCGCCATGACACCGGTCGGTTCGCCGTGGTCTGTCGCCGGGCGTTACCAGCGCGGCGAATACGCGATTCAAGACGGACGAGTCGTCGTCCCCGGCGGACGTGCTGCGGATCGATTGAACGACGACGTGAATCCGCCTCCACCCCCGCGCGAATTCTCGCGACAAGGTGGAACATCCGCCGAATCGGCACGCCAACATTTGATCGAACGCCGCGCGGTGGAACTCGCCACCGCCAGCAGCGCCACGTCCGGGCGCTCGAAGGCCAGCACCCCGCCCCGCACCGAATCGCAGTTGAATCGCGAAACGGCTCTCCGCTATTTCGACCGCGCCCGCCAAGCCGAATCGGACGGGAAGTCGAGCACCGCCCTCATCTACTATCGCCTCGCGGCCAAACACGCCGACGCCGAATTGCTCGGCGAAGTCGATGCCGCGTTGCGAAGAGTGGAGTCGAAGTAACCGTCCTGTCGTGGGTGAGAATCGACGGCTGGCGTCGCTCGCGTCGTCCCGAGGCGACCGCTATGCTGCGGCCCGATCGGAATCCACAGCCACCGACCAAGCCACCAGGAGACCCACCGATGCGACTGTGTCGAATCAAATCCAACGGGCAGATTCAACTGGCGTTCTACGATGAGCAACGGATCGTGCCGCTCACGACGGCCGCGAAGGCGTTCGCGGACAAGATGGGACGCAAGCTCGATCTGCCGGTGAGCGAATCGCTGCTCGACTTTCTTCCGCCTGCGGGCAAGGGTTTTGCCGTCGCGAAGGAGTTGGCGACATGGCTGGCGGAACACCCGGCGGTGATCGGGAGCGCGGCCAGCATCACGACCTCGTCGGCCGAATTGCTGGTGCCGATTCCGCGGCCGAACAAGATCTTTTTGCTGGCGGGCAACTACACGGAGCACATCACGGAAGGTGGCGGCGTGGCGCCGGAGCGGGCGGAGACGTTTCCTTACGTGTTCATGAAGCCGCCCACCACCACGCTTACCGATCCGAACAAGCCGGTCCGCATCCCAAAAGTTTCGCCCGGAGCCATCGATTGGGAATTGGAACTCGGCGTGATCATCGGCAAGACGGTGAAAGGGATCTCCGAAGCCGACGCCTTGTCTTGCGTGGCCGGTTACACGGTGATCAACGACATTTCGAATCGCAAGTTCCGGCCGAATGCGGATCGGAAGAAGCGCGACAAGGACGCGTTCTTCGACTGGCTGCACGGCAAATGGCACGACAGCTTCTGTCCCGCCGGTCCCTGCATCACGTCGGCGGATGCCATTCCTGATCCGCAAACGCTCAAGCTGGAACTGAAACTCAACGGCGAGGTGCGTCAGAATTCGACGACGGCCGCAATGATCTTTCCGGTCGCCGCGCTGATCGAATTCGTCGCCGCCATCTGTACGCTGGAACCCGGCGACATCATTTCCACCGGCACACCAGCCGGCGTCGGTTCGGCGACGGGGACGTTCCTCAAACCGGGGGACGTGTTGCTGGCCAGCATCGGTTCGATCGGTACTCTGGTGTCGCCGGTGGTGGCAGAGTGAGTCGCTCGATTGAGAAAACCACCAAGACGCGAAGACACAAAGACGTCACGAAGACAAGGGAGGGTCGGCAGCGCCGCGAGACTCAACAATCCTGCTTCGTGTTCGCCTTGGAGCCTTGGTGTCTTCGTGGTTTGTTTCCGTCTCTGCGAGTATCTGCGAAATCTGCGTTTCAACATTCACATTCGGAGGCCAAACATGCGACGGGTAGCAATGTGCGTGGTGTGTCTAGGTGCGATTGCGTGGTGGGCGGTTTCGCCGGCCGTCGCGCAGGATCGCAAGGCGAAGATCGTCAACGACCGTGAGGCGTTCAAGGATTCGGACCTGTGGACTTACAACAATCTCGACGAGGGGATCGCCCAGGCGAAGAAGACCGGCAAGCCGCTGTTGGCGGTGCTGCGCTGCATCCCTTGAATTGACTGCCACGAGTTTGACGGGCAGGTTGCTCGTCCCGACGAAGCGACTCGGAAGTTGATGAGCCAGTTCGTGTGCGTGCGGTTGATTCAAGGAAACGGTCTCGACCTGACGCTGTTTCAATTCGATTACGACTTGACGTTCGCCGCGTTCTTTCTGAACGCCGATCGGACGCTGTACGGTCGGTACGGCACGCGGTCGAGCCTGAAGGAAGCCGAAGCGGACATGTCGCTGGCCGGTTTCCGCGATGCGTTGGCCGCCGCGCTCAAACTGCACGCCGGCTACCCCGGCAACCGCGAAGCACTGGCGGGCAAGCAGGCGCACGAACCACGGTTCAAGGTGCCCGAGGAATACCCAGCACTGCGTGAATTCAAGCTGAAACTGGACTACGAAAAGAAGGAATTCAACGGCTGCATCCATTGCCATCAGGTGCGCGATGCGGAACGCCGGCTGTTGCGGGAGCGGAACGAACCGCTCTCCGACCGCGACATGTTTCCGTGGCCGATTCCGGACCTCGTCGGACTGGCCCTCGACCCGGAGAAGCGAGCCACCGTGAAGTCGATCGCCGATGGATCACCGGCAGCGCGGGCCGGTTTTCGAACCGGAGACGATTTGGTTTCGCTGTCCGGCCAAGCACTCGTTTCGACGGCCGACGTGCAGTGGGTGCTGCACAATGCCAACGACGGCGCGAAGTTGCCTGTGCGCGTGAAGCGTGACGATCGCGAAGCCACCTTGATGCTCGAACTTCCGACCGGCTGGCGGCGAGCGGCCGATGTGTCGTGGCGGCCGACAAGTTGGGACCTGCGCCGCATGGCCACCGGCGGACTGGTGCTCGAAAACTTGACTGACGACGAACGTCACGAAGCCGGCGTCGCCGATGACAAACTCGCCCTGCGCGTGAAGTACGTCGGGCAATTCGGGGCCCACGCGGCCGGTCGCGACGCGGGATTTCAGAAGGGGGACATCGTGATCGAATACGACGGCGTGTCGAAACGGCTGACCGAATCCGGCCTGTTCGCACACGCCACGCAAGTTCGCAAGCTCCGCGACCGCATACCGATCACCGTGCTGCGCAAGGGAGAACGAGTGAAGCTCACGCTGCCGATGCAGTAGGTCAGGCTTTCCAGCCTGACGCGAGTCGAGGTTTGCTGTCACTAGATCGTTGAGGCACGAACAGCATGGAGACTCTACGACAATTGGATGTGAACCGGCGGATGGCCCGCCGCTGCCCCTTCTTCGTCAGCTTGGAAGTGATCCCTCGGAGGGCAGCGTTGTTGGTGCTTGTTGTTGCGAGTCTGGCTGGCACCTTGGCGCGACCGAGGGTATTCGCGGCCGATGCGTCCGCATTGCGGCCCAACATCATTGTCATCCTGTCAGACGACATGGGGTACTCGGACATCGGTTGCATGGGGGGCGAAATCCACACGCCGAGCCTCGACTCGCTGGCGAAGAACGGGTTGCGGTTCACGCAGTTCTACAACACGGCTCGGTGCTGTCCGACGCGGGCGTGTTTGCTCTCGGGGTTGTATCCGCATCAGGCGGGGGTCGGGCACATGACGGAAGACAAGGGGCACTCGGGATACAGCGGCGGGTTGAATCGGTCGTGCGTGACGATGGCCGAGGTGTTGCGAGGGGCCGGGTACGGGACGTACGCGGTGGGCAAGTGGCACGTCGTCCGCAATTCGCAGGTCAAACCTGACGGGCCGAAGCACAACTGGCCGCTCCAGCGCGGCTTCGATCGGTTCTACGGCACGATCACCGGCGCCGGAAGTTTTTTTGACCCCGGCACGCTGACGCGCGACAACACGATGATCTCGCCGTTCGCGGACCCGGAGTATCCGGCCACCAATGCGGCTTTGGCCGCTGTTGGGGCGCGGTCTCCTGACCGCGACTCTGGGCGGGGTCAGGAGACCCGCGCCCAACTCGGTGACCGCGGCCGTGCCAAGCCGTACTACTACACCGACGCCATCAGCGATCACGCGATCCGGTTCGTGCGCGAGCATCGGAAGCAAATTCCATCGCAACCGTTCTTCATGTACGTCGCCTACACGGCCGCGCACTGGCCGATGCACGCGCTGGAAGAAGACGTCGCGAAGTATCGCGGCAAGTTCGATGGCGGCTACGAACCGATCCGCCTCGCTCGTCTGGCGCGGATGAAAGAACTTGGCCTGGTCGATTCGAAATGGGAGCTCAGTACGCAGTCGGGAAACTGGTCGAAGGTCAAGAATCGCGAATGGGAATCGCGGTGCATGGAAGTGTACGCGGCGATGATCGACCGGATGGACCAGGGGATCGGGCGCCTCGTCGGCACGTTGCGCGACATGGAACAGCTCGACAACACACTCATTCTGTACATGCAGGACAACGGTGGTTGCCAGGAAACGATCGGCCGCGACGGCGACCTGACGCGGCCGGACAAACCCACGCTCCCCGCCATCGCTGCCGACGCCATCCGCCTGGATGTGCGTCCGAAACAAAACCGCCTCGGAGTGCCGACGCTGCAGGGGGCCAAAAACTTCCCCGGCCCGGAAGACACGTTCATCGCATACGGTCAGGGCTGGGCCAACGTGAGCAACACACCGTTCCGCGAGTACAAACACTTCGTTCACGAAGGGGGCGTCTCCACGCCGCTGATTGCCCATTGGCCGGCGAGGATCAAGCGCCGCGGAGAATTCGAGCGGCAGCCGGGGCATCTGATCGACATCATGGCCACATGCGTCGATGTCTCTGGCGCCGCCTATCCGCGACGGTTCGCCGATCACGACATCACGCCGCGCGAAGGCGTCAGTCTGGCCACGGCATTCGACGGGAAGCCGCTCGGCCGAACGAACCCGATCTTCTGGGAACACGAAGGCAACCGCGCCATCCGCGACGGGAACTGGAAGCTGGTCGCGAAGGAAGACAAACCGTGGGAGTTGTACGACCTCGAAGCTGATCGCACGGAGCAGCATGACCTCGTCGAATCGCAACCTGATCGCGTGCGAGTACTCGCCGAGAAGTGGGACGCTTGGGCCAAGCGAGCCAACGTCTTGCCGCTGGGAACGTGGAAGACCAAGCCTGCGACACCCGCCAAAGTCGGCGCTGCCAGATGAATATGCGATTCGTGAGTTGGCCCATCACGCCAGAATCTCGCGCACCACGTGCCCATGCACGTCCGTCAGTCGGCGGTCGATGCCGTTGTGACGGAACGTCAGACGTTGGTGGTCGATCCCCAACAGGTGCAGGATCGTCGCGTGCAGGTCGTAGCAATACGTCGTTCCCTCCGCGGTCTGGTATCCAAAATCGTCGCTCTGGCCGTGAATCGATCCGGCTTTGATGCCGGCTCCGGCCAGCCACGTCACGAACGTGCCGCCGTTGTGGTCGCGGCCGGTGCTCCCTTGCGTGAACGGCATCCGACCGAACTCGGTCGTCCAGACAATAAGCGTGTCCTCGAACATGCCGCGCTGCTTGAGATCCTTCACGAGCGCGGCGATCGGTTGGTCGGCGCTCCCCGCGATGAACGGTAGCTCCTTGGGGATGTCGGTGTGATTGTCCCAGTTGCCGGACGGGCCACCCATGCCGCTCCACACCTGGACGAATCGCACGCCCCGTTCGAGCATCCGCCGGGCGATCAAACAATTCTTCCCGAAGTCGCTCGTCTGCGGTTTGTCGAGACCATACGCCTGGTGCGTCGCTTCGGTTTCGCGGGAGAGGTCGAGCAGTTCGGGAGCCGACACCTGCATCTTCGCCGCCAGTTCGTACGAGGCGATGCGGGCTTCGAGACGCGAGTCGCCGGGATGTTTTTCCAAGTGCTCGCGGTTGAGTTTCCCGAGCAGGTCCAGCCCGTCTCGTTCGCTCTCCGGAGTGATCTGCTTTGCCGATACCGGCGGATGCAGGTTGGGAACGGGGATCGGCGCGTTCGGTTTCATGACGACCGCCTGATGCGCCATCGGCAGGAACCCCGACGAAAAATTGCCGAGCTGGTTGTACGGCAGTCCGCGCGCATCGGGGAGCACGACGAACGCGGGGAGATTGTCGGTCAGCCGGCCGAGGCCGTACGAAATCCACGCCCCCATCGCCGGGAAACCCGGCAACGTGAAACCCGTGTTCTGCATGTAGCTGCCCGGGCCGTGGACGTTCGTCTTCGATGCCATCGCCATCAAAAACGCGAGGTCGTCCACGATCGTGGCCATGTGAGGCAGCACGCTCGTGACCCAGCGGCCGGTCTGCCCGTGCTGCTTCCACTCGAACGGCGACTTCATCAACGAACCGGGCGTGCTGGTCGCAGCGGCGGTGATTCCGAAGTCCACCTTCTCACCGTGCCGCTTGATGAGTTCGGGCTTGTAGTCAAACGTATCCATCTGACTGACGCCGCCGTTCATGAACAGTTGCACAACCCGCTTCACCTTTGCCGGGTGATGCAGCCCGCCATTGAAGTCGGTCCTTGGCGCGAGCGCGGGTGCATCCGCGCGAACGTCCTCCTGCCCGACCAGCCATGCCAGCGCGAGGCCGCCGAGGCCGCCACCGGTTTGCCCGAGGAAGTCGCGACGTGTGTCGATCGTGTTCAACATCGGTTTGACTCCACGAGGAAGGCAGATGACGAGAATTCGTAGGCCACTTTCTCGAAGGAAGCGGTGCTCATGGAATCATTTCACGGTAGATCGGATTCGTCCAGAACTCAAGATGCCACCTCCAACTCCGGCAGGCACCAGTCGGGATTTGAATCAGCCATGGCATGATCAGAATAAGCGCCAACCATGCCAATACCTTTTGCTTCCCGTTCGCAAATCGGATTCCCCCGATCGCACATCCAACAGTCAAACCGATGATCGTGCTCAATTCAATCACTCCGAACCACGACCCCACGATCCCATGCGATGTCGGCCAGCACAAACTCAAGAAACCAGCGCCAACGAGTGCCAAGATCGCCTCGGTGTTGGCGAAATCCTGTCGTGTTTCTGGCGCCATCGGGACTCGCCTTCAAGTTGCATCTGCGTTCATCTGCGAAATCTGCGTTTCAAACTAATCCACAAACACAAACTCATTGCTATTCAGCAGCACTCGGCATCCGTTCGCGAGGCCATGCAGCGCGACGTACGCTCCGACCGCGTCCGCTTCGGCAGGCGACGGCTCGCGTCCAAGGACCAGGCGGTACAGGTGCGGCACCTGCCGGGTGGGATCGGGCTGTTCACGCACAATTCGTTCGGCGATGTGTTCGCTCTGGCGGACGATCAGTTTGTCGTTCAGCAACGCCAGCGCCTGCAAGGCGGTGACGGATGCGCTCCGCACCGGCGTGAGCTGCGAACCGTCGGGGCAGTCGAGCGAATCCATCAGCGGGTCGGGGAGCGAACGGAATAAAAACCGGTACACGCTCCGGCGGTGATTCGACACGTCGTCCACGTTGAAGTTCAGGTAGTCCACGTTCGGCGTGACGTGAATTCCCGGCGACATGTTGAACTGCCGGACCGACGGACCAGCCATCTTCAGGTCGAGCTTGCCGGAAACTTGGAGCACGGCGTCGCGGATCGATTCGGCATCCAGTCGCTGGCGGTTCATGCGCCAGAGGAAGCGGTTGTCGGAATCGGTGGATTGCCGATTGCCGATTTCCGATTGCCGAATGGACGTGCTGTCATTCGAGTCTTTCAATTCGGCATTCGGAAATCGGAAATCGGCATTTCCCGAACTCTGCTGGTACACGGCACTCGTCACGATCAACCGATGCAGTTGCTTGAGCGAGCCTCCCTGTTCTTGCAGCGTCACGGCCAGCCAGTCGAGCAACTCCGGGTGCGACGGCGGCGAACCCATCAGGCCGAAGTCGTTGGGCGTGTCGACCAGACCGCGGCCGAAGTGGTAGTGCCAGACGCGGTTCACGATCGACCGCCACGTCAAACCGTTGCGCGGATCGGTCATCCACTTGGCCAGCGCCACGCGGCGAGCTCCTTCATCGTCGGCGTTGTCGATCGTGAACCGGTTCGCCAAGTCGGGCAGGCACGACACCGTGCCGGGCGTGGCGGGTTCGAGCGGATTGCGCACGTCGCCTCGTTTCAGCACGTGGATCGGTCGCGGTTTCGGTGACGGCTTGAAACCACCGTCCGGTTGAAACTGGTTCGAACCAGAATACACGAGTTGCGGTTTCGGCAGTGAAGCCAGTTCGCGATCCCATTTCTGGCCGAGATAAAACACGGTCAGTTCGATCCGCTGTGCTTCTGTACGGTCAGCCGGCGCGAGTTTGAGAATGTCGACAATCGCCGTCGGCAGCGTGTCGCTTTCGGCGGGGTTCGAG
The DNA here is from genome assembly GCA_016235885.1 of Planctomycetales bacterium. Taxonomy (GTDB): domain Bacteria; phylum Planctomycetota; class Planctomycetia; order Planctomycetales; family Planctomycetaceae; genus JACRIH01. The sequence continues at coordinate 15,908 of JACRIH010000170.1, forward strand.
GCCGACGTGATCGACAACTTTGGTCGGCCGATCAAATGCCCGCGTCCGTGCGTCTGCTGGAGTTCGATCACCAGCGTCGCGTGTGCTTCATCGCCGCGGCGGATCGGTTCCTTGAGTCGGAACACCGCGCGATGCGGCTGACCGACCTTCGGGAACACGCCCCACGCGGTCCCGGCGTTGCCGTCGATGGCGTGGGCTATCGTCCACGCTTCCTGATTGAAATCGGCCGACGCGGATTCGATCGCAACCGGCTTCGCCGCGGCCACGTCGCCACCGGGAGCCTGCTTGACGACGAACTCGTTGAGATGCAGGTTGCCGTTGTCCTGCCGTCCCGGCCCCTTCATCGGCAGGCTGTCATCGGTCAGCACTTCCAATCGCACGGCGGTGATGTTGGGCAACTCGGTGCGAGCCACAATTGTGTACGTGTCCTTTTCCGGCCGCTGGCCGCTCGCCAACAGCGAACCATCCAGCTGCTTCGTGAGCGTCGATCCTTCGGCCGCTTTGAATTCGACCGGATCAAGCGTCTGCCACTGCGTCGCGGATTCTTTCGTCGCCTGTCCCCACGCGGCCACCTCGGCTTGCAGCGCCGCGTCGAGCAGACTCGGGTCGCGAGATGTCTGGCGTCCGGCCAGCCCGCTCTTCCACTCGGTCAATTGCCGCCGCCGGGCCGCCGCCTGCGGATCGAAATCGACCGCCCGATTCCCCTTGTCCGTCGCGGCGAACACCGCCTGCAGCGCGAAGTAATCCTGCTGCGTGATTGGATCGAACTTGTGATCGTGGCAGCGGGCACAGTGGACCGTCGTGCTCGCGAACGTGGAGACCACACTCGTCACGATGTCGTCGCGGTCGAGGGACCGGGCGATCTCGCGGTCGAGCGTGTCGTCGCGGATGTCGCGCAGCGAACTCTCATCCCACGGACCGGCCGCGAGGAAGCCGGTGGCCGCCGTGGCCCACGCATCGTTTGGATGCAGGATGTCCCCCGCGATTTGTTCTGCGACGAACCTGGCGTAGGGCTTGCCGTCGTTGAACGACCGGATCAGGTAGTCGCGATACGGCCACGCATGATCGCGCGGCCGATCTTGATCGTGCCCGTGCGTCTCGGCGAAATGCACGACGTCCATCCAATGCCGCGCCCACCGCTCGCCGTATCGCGGACTGGCGAGCAGCCGGTCCACCACGCGCTCGAATGCATCGGGCGAACCGTCGGCGAGAAACGCAGCGACGTCCTCCGGCGTCGGCGGCAGACCGGTCAGATCGAAGAAGGTTCGCCGCAGCAGGATTCGTTTCTCGGCCGGAGCCGACGGAGTCAGCCCGTGCTCCCGGAGTTTCGTGAGGACGAATCGGTCGATCGGCGTTCGGCACCAAGCCTCGTCGTCGGGTGATGCGAATCGCGGCGGCTCCGGTTTCCGCAGCGGACGATACGCCCAATGGTCGGGCCATTCCGCTCCGCTCACGATCCAGCGTCGCAGCGTCTCGACCTGCGCGGCGCTGAGCGGTTCGCCTTTCGGCGGCATCCGTTCATCTGCGTCCGTCGAAGCGACTCGCCGCAGCAGTTCGCTTTCGTCCGGATTTCCCGCCACGATGGCCCGCTCGCCGGATTTCAGTTCTGCCACCGCGGCCTCACGCCTGTCGAGTCGCAACCCCGCTTTCTGCGTCTCGCGCCCGTGACAGGTTTGGCAGCGCGAAACGAGAATCGGCTGGACGTCGCGTTCGAAGTTGACCGACTTTGAGTCGGGCGAACCGGTCGGATTGGACGGAGCGATGGCGTCTTCGCTCCAGCACCAGATGGCTGGCAGGAGCAAAGCCGTCCCCACACCAAGGCTCATCAACCATCGTCGCATGACTTCGCCTCGTGAGTAGGATGGGCACCTTGCCCGTCCATCGTTGATCGATTCGCAAAGGACAAAAGACGGACGGGCAAGAGTGCCCATCCTACTTTTCCAACCAACCGAGCGACACCAAAAACGCATCCGCCTTCGCCAGCGTGTCATCGTAGAATTTGTTTTCGTTCCGGCCGAAGTTGAAGAACCCGTGCGGTTGGCCCTCGTACCCGACCAAGTCGCACCGGTTTCCCGCCTCTTTCATCCGGCGAGCGAACTCCTCCGCCTGCTTGAACGGCACCGTGGTATCCGCCCGGCCATGAAACAGAATCGTCGGTGGCCCGCCGGACTTGATGTTGTGCGCTGGGGACAGCGCCTTCGCTTCGGCTCCGAGTCGTTCGCGAAAGTTGTCCGCCTTCTTCTCGTCTGCCTTGCGGCCGAACCCGTCCGGCGTGAGGTCGAGCGCCGGGTTGAACAGCAACAGCGAGTTCGGCCGCGAGCTGATCGAGGCATCTTCGGTCTTCTCATCGAACCCATCGAGCGTGGCGACGGCCGCGGCGAGGTGTCCGCCCGCCGATCCACCTCCGGCGGCGATCCGATTCGGATCGATGCCCAGCTTCGCCGCGTTCGACCGCACCCAGCGGATGGCCGATTTCGCGTCGGTCACGCAGTCCTTCACCTGTGCTTTGTGCCGTGAGTTGACTCGGTAATCGGCACAAATCGCGACCATGCCACGTGCCGCGAGGCGTTCGCTATGCGGCGCGAACTGGCCGGGCGAACCGCTATTCCAACCGCCGCCGAAAAAGAACACGACGGCGGGACGCTTGTCGCTGGCCTGATGCCCCGGCGGGGTAAACACGAACAGTTTGAGCTGCGTCTCGCCGACAGTCTTGTAGACTTCGGTGCGCGCCTTCGCCAACCGATCGGCATTCAATGTCCGCGCTTCCTGTGCCGGTGCAATGCCCAGACTCAACTGCCACACGGCGACAATGCCCAACGCGCTGCAACCTCGAAGTCGCTTGTTCATGACTTTTGCTCCCTTGTCCTCGTCCATTGGATGGATGACACCCTTGGGTCGGTCAGATCCGTCAGTCACGTCCCTCTTGCGGGTGCCGGTTTCTATTCGACACCTCTGCGAGTATCTGCGAAATCTGCGTTTTACTGAACCTTGAAACGCAGATCCTCGCAGAGCTTGATGGTGAAGGCGGGCTGACCATCGCGACAGTCAATCAACAGTTTGTCCCCGTTCAAGTCAGTTGACACTCCGCCGCCGCATCGAAATCGTAGTCCCGTTCGACGCGACACACTCGCAGTGCGAACTGTTCGTACCACTCGGATCGCCCGCGCGCCTGGGCGACTTGATGCTCGGCGTTCGCCCGCCAGTCCCGAATGCTCTCCAGGCTGGACCAATACGACACGGTAATTCCCAATCCATCCTCGCCGCGAGCACTCTCGACGCCGAGAAACCCCGGTTGCTGTGCCGCCAATTCCACCATCCGATCCGCCATCGCCGCGTATCCGTCCGAGTCGTCGGCCGACCGGATCGACGTGAAGACGACAGCAAAGTATGGTGGCCGAGGCGTGCGGGCGAGTGCGGGCATGGATGGCAATCAGTTTCCGGGAGGCATTGGCAGCGCGTCTCGGCGAGAAGTATAACAAACCCACAATCCAATCGACTCTCTAGTGACGTTGACTGTTGAGGTAGGAGATGAATGGACAATCTGTCGTTCGCTTGGTCGTGGTGAACGCGATCTTGGTGCTCGCCGCTAGCGACTCCAAGTCGGCTGACCTTGTGCCCGCTGTTTCGCGTACCGTCGATTTCCGGCGTGATGTCCATCCCATCCTGACTGCCCGCTGTTTCAAATGCCATTCGGGGAAGGACCCTTCGTCGGGAGTGAAGTTGGATGATCTGGACGAGATCACTGGGGAATCGACCGGCGAACCGCTGGTGCAGGTCGGACGGAGCGCGGACAGCCGGTTGATCCAGCTCGTCGCGGGTCTCGACAAGGGCCTGCGAATGCCACCGACGGGTGATCCGTTGCCGGTCGCGGAGATCGCAGTTCTCCGCGCGTGGATCGATCAGGGTTTGGTGTGGGACGCCGAGTTGTTGCCGTCGGTGACTGCGAAGTCGGATCACTGGGCCTTTCAGCCGGTGACGCGACCGCCTGTGCCGATGGAACCGACGTCGCATCGCGAGTGGGTGCGGAACCCGATCGACGCGTTCATCGCCGCGAAACACGTCGAGCATCGTCTGACGCCGGCCGCACCGGCCGACCGCCGCGTCCTGATCCGACGCCTGTCGCTCGACCTGCTCGGTCTGCCGCCGAAACCGGACGAGGTCGAAGCGTTTGTTGCGGGTCGCGATGAAGATCGGCGAGCCGGAGGGCGTGAGCCCCCGGGCGGGGCGACACG
>JACRIH010000164.1 GCA_016235885.1 Planctomycetales bacterium
CAGACCACCATCCACCGCCGGGCGTTGCAGTCCGTTCTGATGATTCACCGGGCCGGGTGAGTAGACGGTCAGCAGATGGTTGTCAGGTGCTCCCGACGGGTGCGTAAATTTGCCGACGGCGGGCGAATTCTTTTTCTCGCGGATCGAGCGATCGGCCAGCCCTTCTCCAAAGTTGGCGAAGCGTGTGAGCGATTCGATGCCGTGCGGACTGAACGGAATCCGCGTGAACTTTCCCTTGCCGTTCTCGAAGCGACCGGACCGCAGCGGCGGATTGCGAATGTCGTTCGCTTCGGCCGGTCCAAACGCGGCATAGCCGTCCGGCGTTTGCGGTGGAATTTTGTAGTAGCCGCCAAAGCCCGAGTTGTTCTGGTTGTAGTACCGTTCCACAATCACGCTGCCGTCGGAGAGCTGCGTCTGAAAATGGAAGGCGTCCGGTGCTCCGCCCCCCGCCAGCAGCGCGCTGACAAATGGTCCCCAGTTCGTGCCGTCGGGATGAATGCTCCAGATGCCCCACAGGATGCTGCTGCGCAGACCTTGAGACTCCAGCGAACTGAACAGCACGCGACCGTCCTTCAGCACCGAGGGATGCAATGCTCCGGCGATGTTCAGGTGACCGATGTGCTCGACGTTGCCGCCGTCGTCGTCCATCACGAACAGTTGTGATGTGAAGTACGGATATCCGTTGGGCGGGATGAACGCGTTGCGAGTGCTGGTGAAGACCAGTTTCCCGCCGGACAACGGGCACGGCCCCATGTTCAGCACGCCGTAGCCGAGCGACGTCTTGCCCTCTTCGCGCGAGACGAAATCGTTCGACCACTTGGCCGCTCCGGTGTTCGGTGTGAACTGCTGTGTGGTCAGCCGCACGATCCGGCGGCTCGGCACATGAATTTTGAAAATGTCTGCCCCGCCTCGCGGTGGGGGACCGTGCTGGCTGGTCCCCTTCAGTCCCTGGACGTGCGAGAAAAATACCCATTCGCCGTCGAAAGAGACCATCGGGTCGGCGATCGCGCCGTCTTCGCCGCCGGAAACCAGCAGCTCTTCTTTTCCGTCCGGGTGCAGCAGCATGAGATCGGCCCCGGCGTCCATCAGCGCGGGATGAGCGATCTCGGCCCACTTCGATCCCTTGTCGTCGCCGAACCGCGGTGCGCGGACATAAACGATGTTGTAATCGAACTGGACCTCTTTGTCGGTGGTGATGGCCGGGACTTCGACGCGAATCGGGTCGAGGTACAGCGGTTGGTTCGACGACTGGCCGAGAGACTCACCAACCGTCAGAAAAATGATGAACAGGGTTCCGAGAACGGATCGCTTTCGCATGGCATGTCTCCCAAGTTCATTCGACTCTTGAACTCCGATCCAAATCGGCCGCTCTTGTCCCGGCCGTTGGATATTCACTACCATCCCTGACGATGTTGTTGACACGGGAACGGACTTCTTGGCGAGGATCGTATGCTTCCCTCAGAATGCGAACAACCGACGAACAGCCAGCTTGCCGCAGCGTTCCCTTGGCTTGTCCCGACAAGCCGGCGGAAGCTGCTCAAGATTGGATCGTTGTCGGTTGCGGCTGCGATGCCGAATTTGTTCCCCGCGACGGCCGCCCGTGCCGCGGTCGAGCCACCTCGCGCCGCGAACGGCAAGGCTCGCTCGGTGATCTTTCTGTGGATGGGGGGCGGGGTCACGCACATCGAATCATTCGATCCCAAGCCCGATGCTCCGGAAGAAATTCGCGGGACGCTGTCGCCCATCGCCACGACTCTGCCCGGCGTGCATTTCAGCGAAGCCTGCCCGGAACTGGCGAAGATCGCGCACAAGCTGGCGGTCGTCCGCAGCTTCTCGCACGACAGCAACGACCACCTGCTCAGCCAGGCCTACACCCTGTCCGGCCGAAAGGTGCTTCCGAGCCAGATCCAGACCGAGCCGAATATCGGTTCGGTTGTCAGCTATCTGCACGGCCCGCGGAATCTGCTGCCGGGCTACATCGCCTCCTACGGTTGGACCCGGCCTGGTCCGCCGCCGTACAACATGTTCGTCGGCGGTTGGCTCGGTGAGCAGCACGGCCCGTTCGCTGTCGGCCGCGAGCCGGACGTCATGGATTTTGCAGTCACGTCGGGGAAGGAGCGGAATCCCAATCCGTTCATTGAAGACGATCTCAAGCCGCCGTCGCTGAAACTGCTGGAGGGGTTGGATCGCGTCCGACTGAGTCAACGTGCGGAACTTCGCGAGGCCCTCGATGGTTCGCTCCGCCGCATCGAGCAGCAGTCCGCTGCCAGTGTGGTCGACGACAACTACGACAACGCCTTCCGGCTGCTCAGCTCGCAAAATGTCCGCCAGGCATTTGATTTGTCGCTGGAATCCGAGAATAACCGTGCCGCCTACGGACGGACCAAGATCGGTGGTCGCTGCCTGATGGCCTGCCGGCTGGTGGAAGCGGGGGCGAGATTCGTCATGGTCGACTACGGCTACGACGGCCTGTACGGCAATCTGTGGGACAACCACAACGTCGCTGTCCAAAACTTCCCGCACATTTGCGAGATGGCCAAACGGCCTTACCACGTGGCCGGCATCGACCGGGCCTTTGCCGGATTGATCAACGACTTGGAACGGCGCGGGTTGCTCGACAGCACGCTCGTCGTCTTCCTGACCGAGTTCGGTCGCACTCCCAAGATCAACAAGGACGGCGGCCGCGACCATTGGGGGGCGGCCGGTTCGATGTTCTTCGCCGGTGGCGGCACGCGCGTTGGACAGGTCGTCGGGGCCACTGACAAGCAGGCCGCGTATCCCACCACTCGCGGTTACAGCCCCGCCGATATCGCCGCCACGATCTACCAGTTCCTCCACATCTCGCCCGACCACATTCTCTACGACCGCCAAAGCCGCCCGCATCTCGTTTTGCCGGAAGGCGAAGTCATTGAAGCCGTGGTCTGAGTCGGCGTGCGGTGGATGCTGAACTCCGCCGCCTTCAGAGTTGACGCGTTCACGCGAGAATGCCCTTCACCAGGTTTCCCGCGATTCCAGTCAGCCGCATGTCGAGGCCCTGGAAACGAAACGCCAGCCGTTTGTGATCGAAACCCAAGAGGTGCAAAAGTGTGGCGTTGAGGTCATTCACGTGGACTGGATTCGTGGCGACGTTAAAGCCCAAGTCATCCGTTTCGCCATGCACGTGCCCTCGTTTCACTCCGCCACCTGCAAGCCAGTACGTGAACGATCGGTTGTGATGATCGCGGCCGTCGTTGCCTCCCTGCACCATCGGTGTGCGTCCAAATTCGCCACCCCAGATGACCAGCGTGTCGTCCAGCAGTCCGCGCTGCTTGAGATCCTTCACCAGCGCGGCGCTCGGCCGGTCGGTGTCGCCAGCGTTGTTTTTGACGCCTTGCGTCAAGCCGCTGTGCTGGTCCCAGACTTCGTGGAAGAGCTGCACGAACCGTACGCCGCGTTCGATGAGACGCCGCGCGAGCAGGCAGTTTCGTGCGTAGCTCGGTTGGTTTGGATTCTGGATGCCATACATCGCCAGGACATGGGGTGGCTCGCTGGCGAGGTCCATCAATTCGGGGGCGCTGGTCTGCAAGCGATAGGCCAGCTCGTAGCTCTGGATGCGAGCGGTGATGTCCGGATCACCCGCGTCGTCGAACGCGATTTCATTCAGCCGGCGCAGCGCGTCGAGCGAGGCCCGCTGTGTCTCGTTGTCGAAGCCCTGAGGATTGGACAGATAGAGAATCGGATCGCCCGTGGATCGAAACGGCACGCCACCGTATGTCGTCGGCAGAAAGCCGGGCCCGTAGTTGCTCGCACCCCCGCTGGTTCCCTTGGCGCTGGTCAACACGACATAGCCGGGCAGATCCTCACTCTCGCTGCCCAGACCATACAGAGTCCACGCGCCAAAGCTGGGGCGACCGAAATTCTGTGAGCCGGTGTTCATCATGATCTGCGCGGGCGCGTGATTGACCGCATCCGTCTGCATCGTGCGGATCAAACAAATGTCGTCGGCGATGCTGGCGATGTGCGGCAACACCTCGCTGATCTCCATGCCACATTGCCCGTGTTTGGCAAACTGGAATTTGGGACCGAGCAGCGCGGAATTTGGCTTGATGAATGCGGCGCGATAATTCTTGAGCAACTCGGCCGGCGGAAACTGACCACTGCGCCTGGCGAGTTCCGGTTTGTAGTCGAACAACTCCAGATGGCTCGGTGCCCCGGCTTGGAAGAGAGAGATCACGCGCTGGGCCGAAGCGGGAAAATGCGGTTGCCGGGGAGCCAGTGGACCTTTTTTTGGCGGGTTCCGGTTGTCGGACTCGTCGTTGGCCCGGCCCTCTCGGTGGATCAACGAGTTGAGAGCAACTCCACCCAAGCCCAGTCCGCAATCGCGGAGGAACCAGCGGCGAGTCAGATGGCGGGCGGATTCGTGGTGGAGCGTTGTGGAAAGGTTCATGGCTATCCCTTCGAGACGGTTTCATCCAAATTCAACAGCACGCGGGCGACGATCGTCCAGGCGGCGGCATCCTGGGGAGTCGTGCCCGTCGGAAGTGGCGGGAGTTTGGTCGGATCGCCGGTGGCGATTTCACGAGGCGACAACCAGCCCTCGGCGATCCGCAATCGGCGTGAAGCCAGCAACTTGAGCAACTCGACCCGCTCGGCGGGTTTCGCGGCCCGGCCCGTGCAGAGACGGAGGGCATAGTCCACACGTTCGGCATCAGTCGTGCCGCCTTCTCGCAAGACGCGCAGCGCGAGAGCTCGCGCGGCCTCGACGAACACGGTTTCGTTCATCGCGGTGAGCGAGGCGAGCGGCGAGTTCGAGCGTGCGCGGCGTGGGCAGGTGAAGTCGCCGTTCGGCGCGTCGAAGGCACTGAGCACCGGGTCGGGCATCGAACGCTTGCGGAAAAGATAGAGACTGCGGCGGTAGCGTTCGTCCCCTTCGGGGGGCTTCCAGTACGTCGGTTTGACATAGTTGAATTCGAGCACGCTCTGCGGCACGGGCGGAAAAATGCTGGGGCCACCGACTCTTTCCGTCAACAGTCCCGCGGCGCTCAGAGCGATGTCTCGCACGACTTCGGCTTCGGCCCGGAATCGGGGACCGCGAGAGAGCAACCGATTGCGTGGATCCCGCTCCATGATTTCCGCTGTCACACGTGACGTTTGTTGATAAGCGGCCGAAGTCACGATTGTGCGCAGGATGTATTTCTGACTCCACTGATGCTGCATGAAGTCGGCGGCCAGCCAGTCGAGCAACTCCGGATGCGATGGCTCTGGGGCGCGTGTGCCAAAATCCTCGGTCGTCTCCTGAATGCCGATTCCAAAGATCGCCTGCCACACGCGATTCACGGCCACTCGCGCCGTGAGCGGTGACCGACTGTCCGCCAGCCACCGGGCAAAAGTCAGCCGCGTGCGAGGCGCATCGGCCGGCAGTGGATGCAACGACGCGGTGACGCCGGGATCAACCTGTTCCTTGGGCTTGTCCCAAGCGCCCCGATCGAGCACGAAAGTGTTGCGGACATTCTCGGCGCTGCGCTCGGCCAGATGAAGAACGGATGTCATCGCTTCCGGGAATTGCTTCCACAGGGCTTCGATCTCATCGTTGAACGATTGCAGCTCCGGGACACTCCCTCGCCACGCCGCAAAGATTTCCGCTTGTTGTCGAGTCGTGCGCTGTTCCCGTGGTGTCCCCATCGCGAGGACTGCGGCATGGGCCGTCGAATTCACCCTGGGGTCTGCTGCTGTGGTGAGCGCCACACGGAAGCGACCGATCATTGTGTTTTTCGATCCATTGTCATCGCCGCCATGATTGGTGACGAGTGCGATCTTGAGTTTCGTGCCTTCGGGAAGCGTGAGTGGCTTTTCGAATTGAGCCACCGCCACGTCGTCGGTGTTGCGACGCCCCGCACCACGATCAGCACGCCACGCGGTCAAATCGTCACCATCAACGAGGAACGCGGCAGGCCCGCAGGTGCGCTTGTTATCCTTATCGCGGGATTGATTGGACCATTCCGGCTCCATGCCATGCGATGGCTCGGCGAAGTCCGCACTGGCGTTGACCAGTTTCAGCCGTTCCCACTTGTCACTGCCGGGCCGCATCGCCTCGACGACAAGTTCGGTGAGCGCCCAAGTGCCTTTGAAGCTGCGACCGGGACCATCGAAAGGAAGATCACCGTGGCTGAGAACTTCCAATCGAATGCCGGTGACTTCCTTCACGATCGGCTGGGCGATCAGATGCACGTCACCGGAGACCGTGCGATGCCCCAACGTGAGAATCGATTTGTCCGGCAGGGTCGTTGGATGGTTCAACTCGGACGACGAATGCAGATCCTCCGCTTCCACGATGCTCCACTTTGTCCCCTGCATCCGTTCCGCTTCCGCCGCCTCCCACGCGGCCAGCCGCTGCGGCCAGTCGGGATGCTTGTTCTTGAGTCGCGATTCCACCGCGGCGACGGCCGTTCGCACCTCAGCGATCTTCTTCTGCTGCTCTTCGGAGTAGACCCAGGACTGCGCTTCGTACGTGTTGTTCAGCAGCGAGAACATCTGAAAGTACTCGGTCTGCGTGATCGGATCGAACTTGTGCGTGTGACACTGGGCACACTTCAGCGTCAACCCCAGCACGCTGGTGCCGACGGTGTCCATCCGATCGAACATCCCCTCCATGCGAAACTGTTCGGGAACAATGGCACCTTCTTCGTTGAGCATTCCATTCCGGAGAAAACCCGTCGCGATGAGTTGTTGCGACGTGCGGTCCGGCAGGAGATCCCCCGCAATCTGCTCGATGATGAACCGGTCATACGGCAGGTCATCGTTTAGCGCCCGGATGACCCAATCTCGCCAGGCCCATTGCTCGCGGGGTAAATCCTTCTCATAGCCGTTGCTGTCGGCGTATCGCGCCGCATCCAGCCAGTGGCGCGCCCATTTCTCGCCGAATCGTTGGTCCTGTAGAAGACGATCTGAAAGCGACGCGGCGGCATTCGGCAGTCCCTTGATTGCGGCTTCCGCTGCGAACGCCGCCACCTCACGCGGGGTGGGAGGCAGACCGATCAGGTCGAGATGCAACCGGCGACACAACATTTCCGGCGAGGCCGGAGGAGACATCGACAGGCCGGCCCTTGTCAACCGGGCGACGACGAAGGCATCAATCGGATTGTTGCCAGCAGAACGAGGATTGTCGGATCGCGGCAACTCCTGCTTCACCGGACTCTCGAACGCCCAGTGCTTCGCGTATTCGGCCCCGTCATTGATCCAACGTCGAAGTTTCTCGATATCCGCCGGCTTCAGCGGATGTTTTGCCGAGACCGGCGGCATCCGCAGGTCGTCGTCGGTGGAAAGAATTCGAGCGATCAGCTCGCTCTTGTTGGCTCGTCCGGGCACGATCGCCGCAGCTTCTGAATCGCCACCGCGCAATGCGGACTCGAGCAGATCCAGTCGCAATCCGCCCTTGCGAGTCCCTTCGTCCCGACCGTGACACGGAAAACAATGGTCTGCCAGAATCGGCTGAATGTCGCGATTGAATTCCACCCGGTCTGCTGCTGCCGCTGGCCCGGCGGTTAGGAGCACGAGCAACAGCCTCCATCCTCGGAACTTTCCACACGAGAATAACGAACCAGAAAATATCGACATGAGTCGCTCTCCACTGTGCGATCACGGGCGGTTGATTTTGCGTCCTCGCCATTCTCACACGATCGTCGTGTTTTTTCCACGGCCATTGTGAATCGGCCCTCCCCTCTCCATCGCGAATCAACCGCCCCCGAGTGGAAGTGACGATGATTCGCTACTCGATGTCTGCGGGTGAAGCCGGAAGACTTTCGTGTCAGGCGATGGGGTCGGGCGCTGACCTGTCGTTGCGGGTTCACTGAACGTCCGGCAACGCACTCTTCGCATTCTTGCCCGATTCCTTGAAGGTCATCTCGGCCTTGACGGACTGAGCGTTGCCGTTGACCGTGATCGTGAACTCCAGCTTCGCCCCCGCCAGGCCGAAAGGAATCTTTTCGGAGTGCAGCAGCCGGGCCATCATCGCCAGTTTCACCCCGCCGAGCTCCACCTGGTTGGTCCCGGTGATTACGTCGCATTCCAGCTTGCCGGTCTGCGTCTCGATGGCTTCCTTCTGGTCGAGCTTCTTCGCGTCCGCACCGGGCCCTTGCAACACGAGAGCGTGCGGCGGGTCTGCGGCCAGCAGGTTGGCGACCTCCATCGACTGTTCCTCCCCGCGCTTCACGAACACTTGCTTCGCGCTCCCGAGTGGATGCTTCCCCTTGCCGAACTCGCTCTCAGGCACGAGGCACTTGATGACGATTTGGTTCTTTTCCCCGTCCGTCACCTGCGTCTCAATCCATCGGCAAGCGACTCCTGCGACATCTTTTTTTCCGACGGCCTTGACGGTCCACGTCAGCGACTGTTTCTGGCCGTTCTCATCCACGTTGCCCTGAAACGCCACCCACTCGCCGTCTTCCGGCAGCGTCTGCAACAACGGCTCCGCACGAACAGACGACGAGGCCACGACGAAGACCACAACGGCAGCAGCAAGATTTCGAGTTCGCATGGCAAGGCTCCACGACTTGGTGACGGGTGAAGAATGGACGACGTGAGGATGCCAGCGATCATGCCAGATGTCAACCGGCAAGACGCTGGACACCCGTAGCGGGCGTGCATCTCCTTTCTGTGTGGAATCAGACGGAGTTGACGGGATGCCAGTACGTGGTCCCAGAGTTGGCGTTCACTTTTGAAGAGGGCGCGGATCTGGCAGAGGGCGGTGATACCTCGTTCTTACCAGCGCATGCCGGGATCTTTCAGGCGCTGGCCGACGATTGTTTTGCAGGCCGACTCGATCTCTCCCGAACCGATTTCCCAGCCGTGGGCCAAGTCGTTCGGATAATCGGTCCGGTGTCGATTGTTCCGCAGGTAGCCACGCAGTTGGCGGTGCGCCTCGGCCCTGGGCATCGGTCTCCCAGTCCCAAGCAATGGCTGGAACGATCGGTTCTCCGCAGACGCGACGCTCCGCCACGTCCGTCCCCACCGCTTCCGTTGCACTGTCGAACTCGACACACTCAACCCGCTCAACCGCTCCAACACCCGCTCGGTCGACTACTGAGTCCTTTGATCGTTCCAACAGGTGTGTGGGGACATATCTTTCTCTACGACGAGCAAATGCTTATGCAGGCCGAATTGCAAATATCTCTCTGACGCCGCTTCGTAAACGACGAGAGTAGTCTTCGCCACCAATTTCGTAATCGGATAGAAACGAAAGTCGGTGTTCTACTGCGAGATCTTCCACAGATTTCCATCGCTGCGGACATACATTGCATTACCGGCGATGGCAGGGGTGCCGAGGATCGTTTCTTTGAACTCGTGAGTCCCGACGACTTCGGCTTTGTCGCCGCTCTTGAGCACCTGCCCTGTGCCATCCTCGTGGAAGACGTAGACGTGACCGTTGGCGGCGACGGGGCTGGCACTGTACAGGCCGTTCTTCAAACGGAACTGCCAAAGCTGTTCGCCGGACTTGGCGTCGGCGCAGGTCATCACTCCCGCACTGCCGATCGAGTAAATGCGGTCCTCGTAGATCAGCGGGCTGGGTGTGACCGGGCGCAACCGGGCGGACTGCCACAGCATTTTCGGTGAGCTGGATCCGACTTGAGGTTCGAGCGCGGTCAGACCGCTCGACGGCACATACACGACTCCGTTGGACGTGACTGCCGACGGGATCGTCTCGCAACCCGAAGTGTATTCCCACACCTGCTTGCCCGTGCGCGGTTCAACGGCGGTCAGGCCCTTGCCCGATTGAAGCAATACGACGTCGTCGGCCGAAGACTTTCCTCTCAGTACGACGGGTGATGTCCAGTTGGCTTGGATCGGTCGGTCGAGTTTCCAGCGATTCGACCCCGTGACCACATCCAACCCGACCGCGATCGATTCACTGTCGTTTTCCGCCTGTACGATCAGCGTGTCGCCGACCACGATCAACGACGAAGCCATGCCGAGGCTGTTGCTGACGTTCGGATAGTCCTGAGTCAGCCCGCGAAACCACTGCAGGTTGCCGTCGAGGTCCAGGCAGACCACGTCGTTGCTGGAATAGAACGCAAAGATGCGTTCGCCGTCGCTCGCGGGAGTCGGTGTGGCGTTGCACATTTTCGGATGCGACAGCGTCCGTCCGGTCGCCCAAAACTGGCGCTGCCACCGCTGCCGACCGTCTTTCGCGTCGAAACAGAGCACGTGTTGGCGGTCCTGGTTGAACCCGCTGCTGGCGGTGATGACGACCCGGTCACCGATCACGATCGGCCCCGACAGACCGCGCCCCGGCAGATCAACCTTCCATGCGATGTTCTGCGTGTCGGTCCAGAGCGTCGGGATTTTCGCATCCGCCGCGACTCCCGAATTGTCGTTGCCTCGGAACTGAAGCCAATCGGCTGCGCCAACGGAACCGGTGAGAACGAGAATAGCCAGCAGTGTCGTGAGCATTCGTGGCATAATGAAATCCTGTGTTGCTGCTCCCAAATTTTGCAATTTGCAATTTGCAATGGTCAATTTGCAATTCCTGTATTTCCTCGCGCCTCACCTATCGACTCGTCACTGCCTTGTCGCTCGTGGGCCGCGTGCTCGACAGGATCGCCGTCCCCGTCGCGTCGCAGACGCGCAACTGGAACTGCCAGCGCTGCGCCCACATTTCGGTTTGCTCGTTCTGACAAACTTTGAGCAGGATCACGTTTTTTCCCGCCTTCAATTTGCCGCGCACGCGGTACTGATCGAGGCTCGCGCCGCGGTGATATTCCTCGCGAGCGAAGGCAAGTTCGCCGTTGACCCACAGCTTCCACGAGTTCGGTGTGCCGAGACGAAAGTCGACATCCTGTGACTTGTCGCTGGTGAATTCGGCGCGGGCGTACGTGATCGCTCCCTTGTGGTGCGCCTGAACCTTGTTGAGGTCCACCACGCCGTAGCCATCGGTGGTGAAGGTCTTCGACCAGCGGACCTTTTGATCCTTCCCCTGGAATTCCGCGGTCAGGTTGTCGTTGTTCTCCGGCGGAAAGACGACCGGAAAGCCGAGCTTCCCGGTGTTGTCGAACGGACCGATCAGCGCCCAATCTTGGATGAACCCAAAATGCCGTGACAGATCGACCGTCACGCCGAGTTCGCCCAACCGCTTGACCGCGACCTGCACTTGATCGTCGTCGCGGGCGGCGGTCAGCGCCTGTTGGTACTCGCTCTTCGCGTCATCCTTCTTGTTTCCGTCGAACAGTTCGCCAGCTCGTATTAGCACCCGAGCCACGGCATCGCGGCGGATTTCGACGCTCGGGTCGTTCAGCATCCCCGGAAGCAACCGGTCGGGCGTTTTCGGGTCGACGCGAGTCAACAGCTCGAACACCAGCCTGCGTCCCCGCGGGTCGTGCTTGGTGTCGGCCAGATAACTTTCGAGATCGGCCACTGGAAGCGGTCGCTTCGCGCTCAACTCGCGATCGGCAATCGTTTCGATGGCCGATCGAATCCAGTTCGCGGTCAGCGGCGAAGCGTCATCCAGCGCCACGAGGATTTGCGGCAGCGACTTCGCGTCCGCTTTGGCCAGTTCGGCCAGGGCCTTCGTCGCCTGCGGATGGCCCTTCGCTTCGGAACCGACGGATTTGATCGTCTTCAAATTTGTCGCCACATCCGCCGCGACAGCAAACGACAACGACAGGCACAACACGCTACATCCCACTGCCAATATCCAATTCGCTCGCGACCGCATGCGTCACCTCCGCTGCTGTTCGATATTCCGGGCAGATGCACGACTGGCGGGTGATTGTAGCCGGACGCGATGCACTTTCCAGCGAGGCCCGTTCGTGGTGCATCCGTTATGGTGCTGCTTTGCAGACGAACCGCATGCGCTACGAAGGCTCCGCCCAGCCCGCCTCGCCGATCAGTGGCACGAAGCTGCAATCACACACGTCGGCGATCTCGAACGAGTCGCCGCGACGCACGATGCGTTGCAAGGTCACGACTGGGCCCGGGCCGACGGGGATTACCAGCCGCCCGCCGTCTGCGAGCTGTTCCAGCAACTGAGGCGGCACACGCGGCGACCCGGCTGTGACGACGATCGCGTCATACGGAGCGTCCGCCTGCCAGCCGACACTGCCGTCAGCGACGTGGAACGCGACGTTTGTGATCCCCAGCGCGTCGAGCCGCTCTCGGGCCGTCTGCGTCAATTCGGAAAGGCGTTCAAGGGTGACGACTCTCCGGCAAAGCGCAGCGAGCACCGCTGCCTGGTAGCCGCTCCCCGTACCGATTTCGAGGACGGCTTCGGTTCCAGTCAGCGACAGTTCCTGTGTCATTGTGGCCACCATGTAGGGCTGGCTGATTGTTTGACCGCTGGTGATCGGCAGCGCCCGATCGTCGTATGCGGAGTGTCGCAGCTCTTCCGGCACGAACAGGTCTCGCGGAATGTGCCCCATCGCGTCCAGCAAGCGCTCGTCGCGGATTCCGCGATTGCGCAGTTGTCGGACCATCGTGTGACGAGCCGCGGCAAAATCAGAGGGACGATGCGAAGGCATGGAAGAAGTTCGATCAACAGGTGGTCGATTCTCTTGCGAGCAATCATTGCTACCGTGGCACCGCCGTCATTCGGAGATCATCGACGCTCAGTCGACCAGTCGCACCGTGAAGGCCCACGCGGAGGACGCCTTCCTTGGCTTTGGGTGGGACGGAAAGCGTGCCCGTGACTTTGCGCCAGCCAAACGTACCCTGCCACGGGCCGAGGTGTTCTTCTCCCACGAGTTTTCTGTCGCCGTCAAAATAATGAACGATAAGCGACGGACGTTCATACGACTTGTCTCCGTATTTCAACCCGTCCGCTTTCACCATCACAGACATCTCCAGCCCGCTGACTCGACTCCCCTCGATTCCAATCGCCTGCAACATTTGGGCACCGCGACCGGCTTCGCTGCACTGGAAATCAATGAACGCCAATCCTTCTGGCGCCCCGCCGATGCGGCGGCGAAGTTGCCGCTGGTAGTACCAAAAATCGGCCGCGCCATCCTGGTCCTCGTCGATTTCGAAGCCGCCGTTGAGAATCTGCGGACGCGTGGGATCGGGGAGCACTTTGCGTTGCTGTTCCGAGATGCCGGTCATCGGGACGAACATTGTCGGTAGAAGTTTTGTTTTGACGAGTTCGCCCTTCCGTTTCTCAAACAGATAAAACGTCTGCTGATACCGTTCGCCAATTGGCACGATCATCCGGCCCCCTTCCTTGAGCTGGTCGATCAACGGCTGAGGCACATCTTCGGGCGAGCAGGTGACGATGATCTTGTCGAACGGGGCGACTTCGGGCCAACCTTTATAGCCATCGCCGACCTTGGCGTGGACGTTGCGATAGCCCACGTCCGTCAGCGTCTGCGCCGCCCGCTTGCCGAGTTCCGGGACGATCTCGATCGTGTAGACCTCAGCCACAATCTGTGACAGCACGGCCGCCTGGTAGCCGCTCCCGGTGCCGATTTCGAGCACCTTGTCTGTCGGCTGCGGGTCGAGGCTCTCGGTCATGTAGGCGACGATGAACGGCGGCGAGATCGTCTGCTTGAATCCGATCGGCAGCGCCTGGTCGAAGTACGCGCTCACCCGATATTGAGGCAGACAGAAGAGATGTCGCGGAACGATCCGCATCGCCGCCAAGACCGCTTTGCTTTTGACCCCTTCGCGTGCGACTTCGTCTTCGACCATTTTCAGCCGGGCGTCGAGAAACTTGTCCTTGTCCTGGCCTCGACTCGGCGTGCCGCCAATCAACCACAAAGCAGAAATGCCTGCCAGCCACCATCGGACAACTCGCCACTTAGCGCGATCCATACACAGCCTCCATCGCCAATCCTTGGACCAGATTCCGCGAAGACGGCGGGATGATAATGACGTCCAGCCATTGCGGCTAGACGCATTGCCGCAACACAGAATCTCTCGCCGTCGGCCTATTTTTTCGGCGGCGATGTGGGAGTCGTCAATAGCTCCTTGATGAAGTTGGCGACAATTTTGTCGGGGTCGTTGGCTTTGATTTTGAACGTCTCCCAGTCGTTATCGATGGCGTTCTTATTAGGTTTGTAGACGTCTTGCAGGAGCTGGCCCCACTCCGGGTCCAAATCCTTCGCTTTGCGTCCGTATTCGACGGCCTTTGAAAGAATCGTCTTCATTTCGGCATCGCCGGGCTTGGCATTCTGCTTGAGCTTCCAGCCATATTTTTGGCCGTAGGCACAGGCCAGATGTCCGAAAATATCTGCGCTTCCGATGGGATCTTGTTTGAGGTACTCCTCGCCGCGGCGGATCGCCAATTCAAATCCCTCGGGTTGCGGCTCGTACAAACTCCTAAATATCACGTACTCAACTTCGTTCTTCTGATATTTCACTTCGACCGTCTGTTTGAGTGCTTCAGCCTGTACGATGACCCGCTCCTGCCTCTTGATCTGTTGTTGGAGCCCGCGGTACAAGGAATTGTGAACAGCATTGAACAACTCCGCGAGGTAGAGCGTGGTCATCGCGTAACCAAAGAAGACGCCAGCAATCGAGAAGTAGGAGACAATCACCATCGCAGCCGGTGCATTTCCGGTCAGTTCTTTTAAGTAGTCGCCGATTAACGTCACGTTTCCCAATTGCGTCAATCCGGCTCCCAAAAGGATCTTCAACAACCATTCCGAGATTTGTTGCAGCACGTCGTTGGGACGCAGTCCCCCCGACTGTTCGTCGGTGGTGGACTTCCCACTTTCGCCGCCCGATTTCGGGGACATGGGAAGACCGCACAAGAATCCGATAAACCCTCCCATTACGAAGGCAGCACCGGCAACGAGCAACGAGTTAACCACCACATCAATTGTCGGACCAGGTCGGCAAGCGGCGGAGATCGTCAACACGGCTCCGCCAAACAGCCAGGCAACCAGTGTGGCGATCAGAAGTCGCTTCAGTGCGAAGCGAAGTTTCAGTCTGAAGTCAGTTTCGAGAACTCGTTGCTTCAGCGCAGGGCGAGTTTCACGAGATGATTGTTCTTGTCGTTCGTCCATATTGTTGCCCTCTGACCGCACACAATTTAATCGGTGATTGCTCGTTTGCGATGGACACTTTCGGGGTGTGTCATCCGGTTCCAACCCAACCTACTGGAGCCCCGGACCGGTTCCAAGAGCAGGTGGTCTTTTTAATCGATCCTTTCCTCTCGGACACCTCCCGAGTCGATCTCGCCGAATCGGCCGACCAGGGTCCGCTGCCTCAAACTCTGGTTCGAGCCGGGTATCCATCAGTCGAGTCTAATTTGCAGACGTTGCACGATACCGACACTCACCCGCGACAATCGTTTCCAGCACAGTCATCCGCCATGCGGATTGATCGAAGCGGTACAGAAACAGGTCCGCGCGGGAGCCGGAACGCAGGGCGATTTCGGGGAGGCCGACGAGGCGCGCCGGGATTGCCCCCGCCATGTCGATGGCTTCGCGGAGGCTGACGTTTGCGAAGCGAACGGCATTAGTCACGCACAGGTCTGTCGCGGCACCGGAGCCGGCCAGCAGCGTGCGTTGCCCGGCGGGGACAATGCGGCCGTCGTCGAGAACTTCGACCCGGCCGAGTTTGTTTTCGTATTCGCCGGGGGCACAGCCCGCCCAGCCGGAGGCGTCGCAGGTGATGATCGTGCGGCGCGGCGTCTTCGCGCGGACGATGGAGCTGACGACGCTCGGCGGGATGTGGTGCCCATCGGAAATGATGCAAGCCGCCAGACGCGGTTCGCCGAGTTGTTCCCAGATGTAATTCGGATGCCGCGGCAACACGGCGTGTGCGCCATTGCCGAGGTGCG
>JACRIH010000165.1 GCA_016235885.1 Planctomycetales bacterium
CTCTGCGGCGGCGATGGCTCGGTCGTCGTGAAAGCCCCACACGTGAATGCACGCCAACCCGACGGCCCCGGCGACGTGGTGGCAATACCGCCGCAGTTCGTCGAACGTCTGGATCGCGACCGGCCCCAAATCCATCTCGACGCCCGTGATGACATCGCACAGGTTCTGCCTCGGAATGCCGTGCCGCCGTGCAACGTCCGCCATCGCCGGCAGCACCGGATGATCCGCCATCGCTCCGTCAAGCACCCGCGTCAACTCACCCCGCCATGCGGCCAGTCCCGCCGCGCGAGCCTCCACCGGCTGATCACTATCGCCGAGGTCATCCGTCACGCGCATGAAAGCGTACAGCGCGCACATCGCCCGAAACCGATCGCGAGGCAACGTCAGAAACGAGTAATAAAAATTCCCCGCCGTCCGTTTCGCGAGACGCTGGCAGTGCCGATAGGAATCACCCAGCGACGTAGTCATCGTGCAGTCCTAACGACACGTCTGTCGAATCGTCGGTTTGAACAGAAGCAAACGAAGGTAACGAAGATTATCCGAGTGGACTCGCCCAATGTCTTCTTCGTTGCCTTCGTTTGCTTCTGTTCAACCACCTTTGTTCACCGCAACGCCAGCCACTCCTGCAACGACGTGACGCGCGGGACCGGGTTGGCGGCGAGGGCTTCGAGGGCGTGGGCGACGGCGACGCAGCCGGAGAGGGTGGTTACGCACGGGACGCCGTGGGTCACAGCGGCGGAGCGGATTCTTCCCTCGTCGGTGCGGGCGCCTTTGCCGTTCGGTGTGTTGAGGATGAGCTGGATGTCACCGTTGGCCATCAGGTCGAGCAGGTTGGGGCGGCCTTCTTGTAGTTTGCGGACCACGTCGATGGAGACGCCGCCTTCGCGGAGAATTTTTGCTGTTCCTTCGGTGCCGACCAGGCGATAGCCCAGGCGTTGCAACAGCAATGCGCCGTCGATGAATTTCTGTTTGTCATGCCGCGCCAGGCTGATGAACACGGTGCCGGAGAGTGGCAACTTGCAGCCGGCGGCCACCTGGCTCTTGGCGAAGGCGATCGAGAATTGCTCGTCGATCCCCATCACTTCGCCGGTCGATTTCATTTCGGGACCGAGGATGATGTCCACGCCCTGGAATCGCGAGAACGGGAACACGCTTTCCTTGACCGAGAAATACGTCGGCACGACTTCGCGGGTGACTCCCTGTTCGGTGAGCGACACGCCGGCCATGATCTTGGCGGCGATGCGGGCGAGCGGCATGCCGGTCGCCTTCGACACGAACGGCGACGTGCGGCTGGCTCGCGGATTGACTTCGAGGATGTACACCACGTTCTGGCCGTTCTCTTGCTTGATGGCGAACTGGATGTTCATCAGACCGCGCACGTCGAGTGCTCCGGCGAGCAGGTAGGTGGCCCGCTTGATTTCGTCGATGGTCTCGGCCGACAGCGAGAAGGGTGGGATCATGCAGGCGGAATCTCCCGAATGCACGCCCGCTTCTTCGATATGCTCCATCACGCCGCCGACCAGCGCGACCTCGCCGTCGCCGAGCGCGTCCACATCCACTTCGGTCGCGTCTTCCAAAAACTTGTCGATCAGGACCGGGTAATCGGGCGAGGCTTCGAGAGCCTTGTCGGCGAACTGAATCAACGATGGCTCGTCGTAGCAAATCTCCATTCCCCGGCCACCGAGCACGAAGCTCGGCCGCACGAGGACCGGGTAACCGATCTTCGCCGCGATCGCGCAGGCTCCCTCAATGTCCCTCGCAGTTCCGTTCGGTGGCTGCCGCAGGTTGAGCCGCTCGAGGATTTCCGCAAACTGCTCGCGATCTTCGGCGAGGTCGATCGAGGCGGGGCTGGTGCCGATGATGTTCACGCCCGCCGCTTCCAACCCGCGCGCCAGATTCAGCGGCGTCTGGCCACCGAATTGGACGATCACGCCGTCCGGTTGCATGCGGTCGCAAATGTTGAGTACGTCCTCAGTCGTGAGCGGTTCGAAAAACAGCAGGTCGGACGTGTCGTAGTCGGTCGAAACCGTTTCCGGATTCGAATTGACCATGATCGACTCGATGCCGAGTTCCCGCAGCGCGAACGCGGCCTGACAGCAGCAGTAATCGAACTCGATCCCCTGCCCGATGCGGTTCGGACCGCCGCCGAGGATCATGATCCGTTTCTTGCCCGGCTTGCGAGCGGGTGTCTCGTCCTCGTCTTCGTACGTCGAATAATAGTACGGCGTGTATGCCTCGAACTCGGCGGCGCACGTGTCCACCTGCTTGAATGTCGCTTCGATGCCACGCGACTTGCGGTGTCGTCGCACGTCCATTTCTGTGGCATCCCACCACCAGGCCAACTGCCGGTCGGAAAACCCGGCCCGCTTGGCTTTGCGGATGACTTCGTCCGCCGCCGCTCCGAGATGCGTCACCTGCCGGAGTTCGGTTTCCATTTCGACCAGCTCGCGCATGTGGTTGAGGAACCACGGGTCGATGGCGGTCAGCGAGTGTATCCGCTCGACACTGAACCCCGCTTTGAATGCGTAGCGGATGAAATAGATTCGCTCGGCGTTCGGCGTGACGAGTTTGTTTTGGATTTCGTCTTCCGATGGCTGCTGATCGGTCCCCCATAAATCTTTCTTGCCGCCGCCCAAACCGATGTGGCCGGTTTCGAGGCCGCGGATCGCCTTCTGAAACGACTCCTTGAACGTCCGTCCGATGGCCATCGTTTCGCCGACCGATTTCATTTGCACGGTCAGGACCGGGTCGGCCTCGGGGAACTTCTCGAACGTCCAGCGCGGGATTTTCGTCACCACGTAGTCGATCGTCGGTTCGAAACAGGCGAGCGTTTCGCGGGTGATGTCGTTGGGGATTTCATCCAGCCGGTAGCCAACGGCCAGTTTGGCGGCGATCTTCGCGATCGGGAAACCGGTCGCCTTCGACGCGAGGGCACTCGACCGGCTGACGCGCGGGTTCATCTCGATCACGACCATCCGGCCGTCTCGCGGGTGGATGGCGAACTGCACGTTCGACCCACCCGTCTCGACGCCGATTTCGCGCATGATCGCGATCGTGGCATCCCGCATCCGCTGGTATTCCTTGTCGGTCAGCGTTTGGATGGGAGCAACCGTGATCGAATCGCCCGTGTGAACGCCCATCGGATCGAAGTTCTCGATGGAGCAGACGATGACGACGTTGTCGGCCACGTCGCGCATCACCTCCATCTCGTATTCTTTCCAGCCGATGATCGATTCTTCCAGCAGCACCTCACCGACGGGCGAAAGGGACAGGCCGTTGCGCACTTTCGCTTCGAATTCCTCGCGGTTGTACGCGATGCCACCGCCAGTTCCGCCGAGCGTGAAGCTGGCCCGGATGATCATCGGCAGGCCAATCTGCCGGAGCGCCTCGCGCGCCTCGTCCATATTGTGGACTGTGAAACTCTTCGGCACGTTGAGGCCGATCTTGATCATCGCCTGCTTGAACGACTCGCGCCCTTCCGCCTTGGCGATGACCTCCTCGCGAGCCCCAATCAATTCGCAGCCGTTTTCCTTGAGGATGCCCCGCCGGGCGAGATCCATCGCCACGTTCAAGCCCGTTTGCCCGCCGAGCGTGGGGAGCAACGCATCGGGCTTTTCGCGTTCGATGATTTTCTGGACGTATTCCCACGTGATCGGTTCGATGTAAGTCCGGTCGGCTGTTTCCGGATCGGTCATGATCGTGGCGGGGTTCGAGTTGATCAGGACAACTTCGTACCCCTCCTCGCGCAGCGCCTTGCACGCCTGCGTCCCGGAATAGTCGAACTCACACGCCTGCCCGATGACAATGGGACCGGAGCCGATGATCAGAATCTTGTGAATGTCATCGCGACGTGGCACGGTGGACGGAGCATCTCTACAGAGGTTCAAGGGCGGCGGCGGAGCCAACTTCCGCGCAAAGCCAGACGAAGATAACAATCAGGGTGACGATTATCAAACCTCCCCGATTGCGTGTCGGCACTTCACTCCGGCACGTGAGTGCGATAGATTTCACCACCTTCGCAATGGCAAACTTTCTCCCTCGCCCCATCGGGGGAGAGGGCTGGGGTGAGGGGCGAGTTGCGAATCAACCGTTCATTGGCCCCCTCACCCTAACCCTCTC
>JACRIH010000166.1 GCA_016235885.1 Planctomycetales bacterium
AAGACGTCCCGCTGGGAGCGTTTCGGGTGGTGTTGCACTGGGACCAACTCGGCAGCTCAAAACCCTACGAAGTGCTTGCCATCGATCCGAATTCTCCCTCCGGACAGAGTGGCGTGACGCATCCGCACGTCCATGACAATCAGCTCTGTGAAGGGGAGGGGCGCGCGCCCATTCGACGCGCCTTGGAGCAAGGCCGCTTCCTAGACTTCTTTCAACTCGTGACTCAGATTTTGGAGACGTACAACGAATCCAGCGCCTACGTCACGCTGGTCAATTGGTCCGGCACGGTGTGCCCCGACTGCGGCTATCGCACGTCGGATTCGAACCTCTCGTACTGCGAGCGCTGCGAAAGTGACATTTGTGGTGACTGCGCCACGTCGTGTTCTCAATGTCACAGCTCGGTCTGTTCGGAGTGCCGTGGCCGGTGCCACGGCTGTGAAACTTGTAACTGTCACGGCTGCCTGACCGAGTGTTCGGATTGCAGCCAGCTCTTTTGCGAGGAGTGTCTCCGCGATGGTGAATGCGAATCTTGCCGAACGGCTCGGGCGGAGGAGGAAGAGGCGGAGACGGCAGCCGCTGCTGTTCCCGCGCCGCCGACCGATGACGCCAACACTGCGGTTCACGCCGACGGCGTGGGCCAAGTTGCTGTTCTTGCGTGACCGGGGTGAGACCGAAGTCGGCGGCTTCGGAATCTCCTCCCCTCTGGATTTGTTGTTGATCGACGATGTGCGGCTGGTCCGTCAGCAATGCACGTCTGTGACTGTTGCCTTTGACGACCAAGCGGTCGCCGACTTCTTTGACCGACAGGTGGATCAGGGTTTGCGGCCAGAACAGTTTGGCCGCGTCTGGATTCACACACACCCCGGAGACTCGGCCTCACCAAGTTCCAAGGATGAAGAGACGTTTGCTCGCTGCTTCGGTGAGTCTGACTGGGCCGTGATGTTCATTCTGGCTCAGGGGGGCGAGACCTACGCGCGGCTGCGATTCAACATCGGGCCGCGAGGGAGTCTCGAAATCCCAGTGGATGTGGATTACCGCCGCCCATTCGCGGCGGCAGACCAAACTACTTGGGATCTCGAATACGTCGAGTGCGTGCATTCCCCTTACTTCACCTCTCCCAACGTTTCCGAAGTTGAGCCGCCACATCTCTTCGACATCGAAGACGATTGGACGGACTGGTTCAACTTCGCGAAGCCTGAGCCTTTCGCGACAGCACAGGAGGAATCAGTCTATGCCCCCACCTAATGACCGTTTTGCTCTTCAGGAGGATCTGGTTCCCCAGTCACGACTGCGTGAACTGCTCATCACGGTCATCGGCGTGGGAGCGATCGGACGGCAGGTGGCCGTGCAACTCGCGGCGATGGGAGCAGCTCAGTTGCAACTCATCGACTTCGATACGGTCGAGGTGACCAACGTGACCACTCAAGGTTATTTCGTGAATGACATTGGCCTGCCAAAGGTCGTCGCAACGACTCGATTCGCGCAGCAGATCGAACCGGGGATTTCTGTCACGGCGGTAGAGGATCGCTTTCGTCCAATGCAGCGTGTCGGTGATGTTGCTTTCTGTTGTGTCGATTCCATCTCGGCACGAACCGCAATTTGGAAGGCCGCTCAATCGGACTGCCGTTTCTGGTGCGATGGTCGGATGCTCGGCGAGGTCTTGCGCGTCTTGACCGTGGCCGATGAACAAGGCCGCGATCATTACGCCACCACTCTGTTTGAGCAGTCCGACGCCGAACCGGGGCGCTGCACGGCTCGGAGCACGATCTACACGGCCAACATTGCGGCCGGCTTCATGCTGCATCAATTCACCCGCTGGCTGCGCCGTCTGCCGATTGACCGCGACGTGTCGCTGAATCTGCTGGCGTCCGAGCTGACGGCGCTCTGAAACGCCACACCTCGTTGGCTCTCGCGCCTGGCCGACCTTCATCGGCAAGGCGTGCCTTCTTGAAACTCTTGTCTCTGTCACCCGGCCTCTGCCGCGCGACCTTTCCTGCTCATGCAACTTATCCAAACTATTCTGAAAGGACCAATTCATGCCCGGGCTCACTGTCAGTGAAAAGAACCATTGGAAAGACCGCCTCGCCAAACGGATCGACAAAAAGCTCGAAGCCGTGGCGGCGGAAGACCCGCATCTCCTCGACCGCGTGAAACGAGAGGCACGCGAACGCGCCTTGCAGTCGCTCGGATTGGCCGACTTTCAACAGGAACTGGACCAGATCGAGCGGGACGAAAAGCAGCTTGACCAACAAAAGGCACGCCTCGAACGCCAGATGCTGGCCCACCTGCGCGGAGTCCCCGCCGATTCGGTCGACATCATCCACACGTCCTACATGGACCGTGAAGTCGATCAAGCCGTCGAGCGTCGCCGCTCCGTCCACGAAGAGGAACTCATGGCCGACTCCGAAATCGGCCGCCGCATTTTGAACCTTTGTCGCGAGAAGGATTCGCTCCTCGATTCGGTGTGGCTCGCGAGTTCCCCCCGACAGATCAAAGCGCTGTGGTCCAAGGTCGCCGAACTGCTCGGTGACGAACAGACACAACTGCAACGCGACGCGCTGGCCATTGATCCCGTTGAGGAATAGCACCAGTCAACGGTAATGCGGCAACCATCAAGCGCCTCGGGTCGTCCTGCGGGACGGCCCGAGGCGACCTGTTCTCAGAAAGGAACTGTCATGCCCACAGCGTGCGCGAAGCGACCGAGAACATCCTCGGCGTCAATGGAAGTTGTCACGAATTCTTCGGCTCCACAGCCGGCTAGTCGTTCGAGTTGGTCCGGGGTACTGAACCTCGGAAGTGTCCAGATTCCAGTGAAGGGCTACACGGCGGCGGTCACCCAGCGCGACAGTCCGCTGCACCTGGTTCATGCGGGTTGTGGCTGCCGTATTCAGCAGCCGAGACGGTGTCCGAAACACGGCGAGATTTCCTCCGACCAGATCGCGAAAGCCTTTGAGTTCAGCCCTACAGAAGACGTCGCGCTGTCGGACGATGAGCTGAAACGACTCCACCCGCTGGACGACAAGACGCTGCACATCGAGCACTTGTTACCGGCCGGACGAATCGATGTGTCTTTGCTCTCAGGACGGACGCTCAACCTGATTCCCGCTCATCGTGCGGCAGCGGATGCCTATCACTTGGTCGTCGCCGCCTTGGCGCACACGAACGAATGGGCCATTGGAAAGGCGGTGATGTCCGAACGACGGCAACTCGTCGGACTGCATGTTGTGGAGCAACGGCTCGTGCTGCACGTTCTGCATTGGCCGGCACAATGGCGTTCGTGTCCCGCATTCGCCACCACGAAGGTGGCTGCCCCGGCGTTGGTCGATCGCTTGTCGGCTTCACTTTCACTTCAGCGGCAACCGTTTGCCTGGTCGGACTATCGCGACGATTTTGACCAGAAACTGTCGGACCTGGTTTGTCAGAAGATGGCCAACCGTCAGCGCGGCACACCGGTCGTCGAAAAGGCCTCGACGATGAATTCGAAACCTCGCCGCACCACCACATCACGTGGTGGTCGCGCCGCGTGACAAACCTTTCCCTCGGAGGACTGTGACTTCATGTCAGCCAAATCGGTTTCAGCAGGGCCAGTCGATACCGAGAACCATACCGTCTCGACATTTCGGCTGCGCCGTCGGACACCCGGCTCGTTTGTCCTGGTTCCGTTCCCAAACGGTGGTCGTTCGATTCGCTGCCAGGGACAACTCGAAGCGGCAGCAGCGGTCATTCTGGCGAATTGTCCGCTCGTTACGGCGATCCAAGAACAGCCGCTGAAGATTCACTATTCATGGCGCGGCAACACCAATCCTGCGGAGATCTGCTTGCTGGAGGGGCCACCTGCGCCTGGGCTGCGAAAGACAAACCAATGTTCGTACATCGTGCCCGACTTTCTGGTGACGATGACCGACGGTCGCCAGCGTCTCATCGAAGTCAAACCCTCGTCAAAACTGGTTCGGCCGGACGTGCAACGCAAACTTTGCGTCGCACGGACATTCGCGGAGCAGCAGGGCTGGACGTTTCACGTCCTCACGGAGGTCGAACTTCGTCGCGGACCACTGCTCTCGAACCTGCGGTTGCTGAGCCGCTATCGGCGACTGGTTACAGATCCGGAGGTGCTCACGATCCTCGAAGGGTGTGTCGCCAACGGAGTCTCCACGTTCGGGGATGTCCTTGAGCAATCCTCGAAATCTGCACACCACACCGACGCTCGCGCCGCGTTGCTGCACCTCATTGCCAGCGGACGGCTCGATGTCGATCTCTTGTCCGTGCCGATCTCCGACAACTCTGTCCTTTACAACGGAGGGTCCATCTCATGGGAACCATTCGACTCGGTGTGGGGACCGAGTGGCTCCTCGATGGACGGGGCTTCCGCATCGTTCGCCAACTTGGTCCCGACCAATTCGTAGTACTCGACACGAAGTTCCAAGTCGAGCAGGTCGTCTCCACCTCACAAATCCTGTCCCACTTCACCTCGGGCGAACTTCGCTTCGCCACTGATTCACTCCCCACTCAGAGCCCCGTTCCGATCAACGATACTTGTCCGACGTCACACGAAATGTCCGCGACCTCGATTCCGGAGCAATTACAACCCACATTGCCGACGACTGTTCACGACCTCACCGATGACGAACGGCAGCAGCTTGAACGTCGTTGGCACGCCATTGATCCACTGACGCGACTCGGCCGGAAGCCCACCGCGGATGAATTTCAGACCCGAGTACGCGAACTCACTACCGCAGGACAACCCTGTTCGCTGCGAACTTTGCGTCGGCTGTTCGCTCGCTGGCAACACGGCCACAAAGACCGCCTGGCGCTACTTCCCAGGACCCACGACCGAGGCGGGCGCGGCCACTCTCGACCGCACGGTCTCCTGAAACGCTGTCCGATCATCGGCCAACTTGTGGAGCGAGCGATCAACGACGTGTTCCTCACGATGGCCCGACGACCCATCTCGGCCGTCGTGCGACGAGTCATTGAAGACCTCCAGCGGCACAACGCACGGTTGCCGCCAACCCATGCTGTTCCCATACCGCGAAAGTTCGCACTGGCGAGATCCATCTCGCGACAGATCGGTCGACTCGATCCGTGGGAAGTCGATCGTGCTCGCTGGGGAAGACACATCGCCGATCGACGGCATTCGCCAACGTCGCCTCAGCGGATGGCCACCCGCATTCTGGAACGAGTCGAGATCGACCACACACCGCTGAAAGTGGTCGTCGGCACCGACGCGGGACCATTGGGTCAACCGTGGTTGACGGTGCTCGTCGATTATTACAGCCGGATGATCGTGGGCTTCTGCATTGGCTTCGAGCCGCCATCGTACGCGGTCATCATGGAAGCGTTGCGGCACGCCATCCTGCCGAAGTCCTACGTTCGCGAACGATATCCCCGCATCGCTAACGACTGGCCCTGCTTCGGCATCCCGTCGAAGTTGGTCTGCGACCGAGGTTCCGATCTGACCAGCAAAGACTTGGAGAAGGCGGCGTTTCAACTCGGCATCGAACTCGATTTCACGCCGCCGCGGACACCGAATTTTAAGGGGACGGTCGAATCTTTCTTTGACACACTCAACGACCAACTGCTGTCTTCGCTTCCGGGTCGCACCTTCCGATCGTGGGAGCGTCGAGCCGACTACAACCCAGACGACGGGCCATTGCTGCCGTATGCCACCCTGGTCGAGATCATTCACCTGCATCTGATCGACGTGCATGCGCAACAGCGGCACCCCGCCGCCACGAAGTCGCGACTCGCCATGTGGCAGGAGAGCGCCGCCGAGTTTCCACCGGCTTTGCCAACGTCGCCCGACGAACTGCTGGTGCTGCTCAGCAAAACGGTCGAACGTTCACTCTCCGCGCGCGGCCTCGAACTGACCGGAATGTTCTACACCAGCAACGACCTGATGGCTCTCCGCACCGAATTGGCAGCGAACAACATCGCCTCGGATCGCCTGACCGTGCGCTACAACCCGTGGGATCTTGGTTCGGTTTGGGTGTTGAACCCCATCGACCGCCGCTACATCAAAGCGGCGGCCGTTGATTCCGCCGTTGTGGGGATGACCGAGTACCAGTGGCGCGTACTTCGCCGTGCCGTCCGCGAACAGTTCGACGCGCCTGAGCAGGTCTTGTCCCTCGCCACCGCGCGAAACTCGATCCGCGATCTTGTGGAGCAGGCGGTCAATAAACGAACCAAAAAGCGGCGTGTCCGTGCGGCCCGATTCTCGGGGGACTTCCAGTCGAATTCGCTCGGCGAGGATGACCGTGCAAATCGACGATCGGACACGATGTCTGGGTTCCTCGAAGACACCGCCGTTGGATTGCCCTGTCACGAATCTCCCTGTCGTGAAGACGTCGCGCCCGATCCGAGTCTGCCTCCGCCATTAGAGGCTGACGATTCTCCTGACGAACTCGATGTCGATGACTGGGATGTCGCGGTTTGATCGCCGCTGTCGCTTACACTTTCCTCACTCACCAAACAACAAGGAGACTCACATGCCGAGTTCCACTGGTCCTCCCCCTCCCCACAATACGACCGACCGCCGAGCGTGGCGGAGCGTTTCGCCCGCTGAACGGCTCGATGTCGCCCACAGGTTGATCGTTCTGCATCCGCGATTTCGTGACGCCGTTCAATTGCTGCAACGCTGCCATCAATCCCAAACCCAGGCGGGTGAGCCGGCCTGCGGAGCGATCCTCGGAGCGTCTGGTGTCGGCAAGACCAGCGTCGTGGAGCACTATCTCAAACTGCATCCGCCGGTCGAAACCGACACCGCCACCAGGCAGCCGGTCCTCAAAGTCACGCTACAACCGGACGCTCGTCCCAAGGGGATCGCGGCTGACATTCTGCTCGCGCTGGGCGACCCCGCCTGGTCCAGCGGCACGGTGCAAACGCTGACCAGCCGGGCGACGAAACTGTTGCAACGCTGCGGCGTTGAACTCATCGTCCTCGACGAGTTTCACCACCTGTTCGACATGGACCGTGCGAAGGTCATGACCAAAGCCGCGCAGTGGCTCAAGGTCTTGATCGTCAACACACGGATTCCGGTCGTGGTTTGCGGAATGCCAGAAGCCGAACATGTTCTGCGGGCCGAGCACACCGAGCGGCGCTTCAAAGATCGGATCACACTCCGCTGCTTCAACTGGCGGACACCGCAAGGCCGCCAAGAGTTCTGCGGCATGCTCAAGAAACTCGACCAGACCTTGCCGCTGGCCGAACTGTCGAATTTGTCCGACGTTGAGATCGCCGGCCGATGTTATCTCGCCTGCCGAGGCATCCCCGACTATTTGATGACTCTGATTCGCGGAGCCTTTGCCGATGCCCTGCAACGCGGCAGCGAGCGGATTGAGATGGCCGATTTCGCCCGCGTTTTCGAGCGCAAGCTGTCTCAACAACGCGTTCTGGGCGAACAATCCAATCCGTTCATTGGTGATCTCGACCGGCCCGCACTCGACCGTGTGCAGCCAGCGGATGAGACGCGCAGGCCGGGGGTCGGCCTGACCCCGCGAGCCGCTCGATCGCGCAAGCATCCCGTCACCGCCAACGACTTCTTGGGAGTTTGAGCATGTCAACCCTTCTTCTTTTGCCCGCGCGGGAACGCGCATTTCCGGGTGAGTCGCTGCGGAGTCTGATTCGACGTCATGCCCTCGCGATGGGCTACGACCGCACGTCGCAGCTTCTGCCTGTGGCCGGTGTCTCGTTCCCGCCACATCTGGATCACCTGAGTCGTGGTCCGCCGCTGAATGCACTCTCCAAACTTCTCGGCCAATCCGCAGAAAGCCTTCTCGATCGGACCGTCCACCACTTTGCCAGGCGTTTGATGCTTGTCCCGCGAAATGCGACCTCTCCCGATGTCTGCGACTCCACAACGATCTTGCGATTTTTCGCGTCGGCCACGACACATGTTTGTCCACTGTGCCTCGCTGAGCCACCGGCTTCCGAGCAACTCCTCTGGTCATTTCGAGGACTACCAATCTGCATGCGCCACGGCTGTGCGTTGATCGATGCCTGTCCGAACTGCGGCGCGCGACTCCGCTCCAGCCCACTCGACCTGGCTCGGTGCCCTCGAGGATGCGACCTCGCCAGCGCTGTTCATCGCATCAAAAGTGACGAGCTTCTCGCTGCCCTCACCAAACTCGAAACCGTTCTGGTCGGCAATCGGCCGCTCACGCCCGAACTTCCTGATTCCTCTGGGATCTGGTGGCTCGAACGGCTCGCTTCCGCTGCGACCCGAACACCGTCCTGGCTCAGCCATGTGCGCGAGACACACGCTTTGCCGACATCCATCAGCGACGAAGCTGTAGCGTGGATCGCCGCCACCTTGATGCTGCAAGCTTGGCCCACCGAGATGAATCGGTTTCTGGACGTGTTCCAAACGGTTGCCAAGCATCGCTCGCTCAGTACGGGTGTTGGTCGGTCTTTCGGCCTCCTATTGCGAGACGCCCAACACCTTGAGCGGCTGGGATACTCGGCACCGGCCGACGCACTCCGCGAGTATCTCACGGCGCACTTCACGCTCGGTCATCTCAACCGCAAAGTCTGTCTCTTCCAAGACGGACACGGCCGACAACTTGGGTTTCAGAGCCGGCCTTGGCTCACACAGACGGAGGCCGGAAAACGCCTGCATCTGCGGCATGGGGCAATTGCCGGGCTGGTCAATCGCGGCGTGCTCGAAGGACAACTGCACCCAGCCGGTCAACGGGGTCGGTCCATCGGCCTTGTCTCCCGCGATTCCGTCGAACGGCTCGCGTCCGAACAACGAACAGCACTTCCGGCGAACGCCGCCGCACAGAGGCTGGGCATCTCGCGACATCGCGTGATGGCGCTGATTCACGCCAATGTCTTGCGAAATGCAGTTCGGACCAAATCCGGATGGACGGTGCCCCTCGAAGAAGTGGATCGACTCACCGAACTCTATCACCGATTGCCATCACTGACATCGCTTTCACAACCCTGGATCACGGCTCGCAATGCGACTCGCGTTTACGGACGCCAGGGTCTCACGTTGGTGCGAATCATTTCCGCCGTGCAATCGGGCCAACTGGACGCTCGGCGCGACCCCAGACACTCAACGTGGCGTGGACTCTGCGTGAGTTCGGCGGACCTGATTCGGTTCATCCCACTCGTTCGCCAGGAACAAGACCTCCGCTGCGGCCACGCACTCCATCGTTTGGCCAAGACGCTGATTCCCGGCCGCCCGCTCAAAGATGTTGTCTTGCGCAAATGGATCGACGCCGGGCTGTTGATCGCCGCCAAACAGGGCCGAGTCTGGCGTGTGACGGACGCTGAAGTCGCACGCTTCCGAGCGATGTTCTGTCTGGCCGACGAAATCCAGCAGTCGCTGCGGATTGTCGGCACGACGCTCACGCGCTGGATCAACGCCGGTCGCCTTCAGCCGGTCTATTCGCGTCGCACGCATCCCGGCGCGGGAGCGTCGGTCTTTCTGCGGGCGGATGTTGAAGTTCTGCGGCGCGAGGCTGCCGCGTGAGGCCCCGTCCCCTTGTGCCTGGTCCTTTCCCAAGGAGCTGTGATGGACTTTTTGTTTCTGATTTCGATTCTCGCGACGGCGCTGGTGCTCACGTTGCTGGCCTTGGTTCGCCAAGTCCGATTGCAACGAGCGCTCCGCCGTCTGCTCTCCCGTATCCTCAAACAACGGAGATTCTCCGATGCGCACATTGATCCCCCTCCTGATGCTGTTCCTCGCGCTGGTCCTGACGGGCTGCAACAAGGAAGAGAAACTGCGGACGTGGCAGCAACAACAAGTCGAACAACTCCAACAGCAGGCTCACGAGAACTCTGAGACCGCGCGGGAACTCGTCAAAGCCGATGCTCAAGCTCGACAAGAAGTGGCTGTCCTGCATCGCGACCTGCAATCCGAACGGATCGAGGTCGGTCACCAACGAGATGCCCTCGAATCCGACCGCAAAGACGTCGCCACCGCTCGCGAGCGAGTCCCATTGCTGGCCACGGCGTTCCAAGGTGGCGCAGTGTTGCTGACCTGTGCATTGTGCCTGGGAGTTTGCGGATGGTTGCTGTCCGGAGTCTCAAAGCCTGACTCCGACGGCGAACTCGAAGACCTGTTGGTGCTCGAAGTGGGCGGCGAACCCACGCCGCTCAGTCCGTCGCTCCCCCTCGTAGACAATTCCCCCACGATCATGCCCGCGATTGAACAACGGTTTCCCGGCCACAACACCTCACCGCACCTTGCCGCCTGAGGCGACTTTCGCAAAGGATTTCGTCTTGTCCCACATCGTCACCATCAAAACCGAAGTGCGCGATCCGACTGCTGTGTCAGCGGCTTGCCAGCGTTTGCACCTCCCCGAACCGATCGCCGGCTCGACACGACTCTTTTCCGGAGTCGTGTCGGGCCTGGCGGTCCAATTCCCCGAGTGGCGTTATCCGGTTGTTTGCCAAACCGACACCGGCCAAGTGCTGTTCGACAACTTTGAAGGACGCTGGGGCGACCGCGTGCATCTCGACCGCTTTTTCCAAATGTATGCGGTTGAGAAAACGCACCTCGAAGCACGTCGCCAGGGTTTTGAGGTCTACGAGCAACCCTTGTCGGATGGCTCGATCAAATTGTCCATCTGCGTCGGGGGTGCCGCATGAAAACCATCGACATCCTCGTGCGACCGAACGGCGAGTCGGTCCTCGAAACGCGCGGCTTCTCCGGCGAACAATGCCAGCACGCCAGTCGTTTCTTGGAACAAGCACTTGGCCGCACGGTTCAAGATCAACG
>JACRIH010000010.1 GCA_016235885.1 Planctomycetales bacterium
GGCCGCGGAACTCAATACCTACACTCTCGAACAGGAATTCAACGCGCTGGTCAATGTGTTTGGCTACCAGGATCGTTCCACGGCGGACTATTCCGGGTTCACGATCCTGATGAGTCCCATCCCTGGCGTGGCAACGTCGGCGTTGTACCGGATGTACTTTGGGATCGCCTTCGATTCGCCGACACCGGGCGTGCAGACCGACATGGGCTACCGCTACCTGACGACGAATTTGGCGGAAGTCAACATCCTGGAAAGCATCGGCCCGGAAGCGCATCGGGCCGAACGCGACGGGTTTTACTATCGCGAATTGGGTGTGAACAGCGGAACGGGGATCACGGGGTACATCTACACGACCCTGCAGCCCGGCACATCGGAGATGGTCCAGATTTACCGCACCGACTTGTTCCGCAAGGACACCCGCACCGGACCCGCTGGCAGTCTGGCGACGGGGTTCGTCATGCAGGAACAAGGAGACCACGCCTACACGACCAAGCCAACATTCGAAATGACGAAGTCCCCCGGCCAGCAGCACATTGAAGGCTCGCAGCGCGGCTGGCGACAGGAATCGCCACGCGGGTTCGTGCGCGAACTGTCACCGAATGCCGGTGGTGCGACCGGCCAGGCCCGCAGCGCGTCCATAATGTCCGCGTCGGTGGAGACCGCGTCATCGACATTGTCTGGAGTCGGTCGAACTCCCATCATTGGCCGCGAAATCTCAACGGATCGGCTGGCAACACAGTTCTCCACACCAGAGACTCCGTTCTCGCAAACCGGCCGGCTGATGAACGCCGCCGTATCCACACCGGTCGGAAGGGTCTTGCCGAGAATCTCGCAATCCAGACGCGACTCGTATTTCGACCAGACCTCGAACGCCGGGCCGACGGGGCACTTGATGCCCTGGAACTCTGACCTCGGTCCGGACACCGACACCGTCTTTGCTCGATGGCAGGAGTTCGCCGATTCGCTTCCGTAAGGCGACCGGCACGAAACGATCTATGCAAATAGTGCCTCGTCAAGTCTTAGTTTTGAGGTAGCCTCGCTCGCCAGAGCGTGGGTTTACTCAGGCGATGAGCCCACGTTCTGGCGGGCCTGTTGAATGAATGTGGTCCCGACACTCCGTGGCGGGACATGTTGTGACCGCCCCGCAGAGCAGTCACAACATGCGGTGTCACGGAGTGCCACCGCCACATTTAATTCAACAAATTCTGGCGAACGTGGCTACGAACTCAACCCCATGATCAAGCGTTGACAAGGCAGTAGCCCGGCCGTTCTGGGCCGTCGCCTCGACCCAACGGCCCGGAAGGGCCGTCCTGCGGGTGAGGTTCTGTCAGCCGGTGGCGGAAATCGGGCAGGAGTTCCATCACGGGCGAGTGGCGTTTCGCCAACCGTTTTCAACCCCGACTTGTCCCGCTACACTGCCTGCGACTGGTCCGTTTCCGTTATCGCAGAAGAAGATCATCGCATGCGAGTCAGGCTGGGAGCGTTACTGAGTGCGGGAGTCGTCGCCAACCTGTTGCGGCCGGCGATCAGCCACGCGCAGCCCTGGTTTGTCGGCGTGGTGGCCCAGGCGCAGCAACCCGCGGGCGGAATCAAAGCGGTTGGAACCGGCAAGAATTATTTCTGGGAAATCGCGATCACCGTGGTGATGTTCGGGCTGGCTTTGTATGCCGTCTGCAAAACGAGCCGTCGGCAGTGACTGGTCACGGTTGGTTCGGACACATCCCACGCCAGGCCAGTCGTCGCGACACCGTTTCGCGAACCTGTGGCCTCATCGTCAGCCCGGTCGGTGTGCCGCTTCGTGAACCATCCCATGTCTGAGTCTGGCCGGCGAGTTGTCATCACGGGGATCGGGATGGTCACTCCGCTCGGCGCTGACCGCGAAACATCGTGGCGGGGGCTGTGCGAAGGGCGGAGTGCCACACGCTGGTTGCCTGATCTCGCCGCCTCGCAGATCGGTGGACCCGCTGATGCGTTGCCAGCCGCGATTCGCATCGCGGGTGCTCCGGCAGCCGTGGCCGTACCTGATGACTGCGAACCGGTGGTCGAACTCGCGTTGCACGCGGCTCGCGAAGCGGTGACAGACGCGGAATTGGAATGGGCTGGCGGCGATGTCCATTCGAAAACGCGAGTCGGGAATTCATCGCCTCTCACCCCGACTCGCTCCTCCACGGTGGAGAATGACAAGTCGCGAGTTGGCTGCGTGATTGGGACCAGCAAGGGCGGCCTGCGAACTTTCTCGCGGTGCTTGAAAGCCGTGAGAGACGGCTCGATTGCAGAATCGTGGCTCGGCTTCTGGCCGAACGCCGCCGCAGTGGCCGTTGCGGCGGAATTCGATCTGCGCGGGCCGGTTCTCTGTCCGATTGCCGCCTGCGCGACGGGGCTGATGTCCGTCGTGCGCGGCGCGGAACTGATTCGCGAGGGGGCATGCGATGTGGTGCTGGCGGGAAGTAGCGACGCGTCACTGGTGCCCATCGTGCTGGCGTCGTATCGTCGATTGGGAGTGCTCGCGAATGGGTTCGACGACCCGGCAACAGCGTGTCGGCCGTTCGACCGAAGTCGCAGCGGGTTCGTGATCGGCGAGGGAGCCGCCGTGCTGGTGCTCGAAAATGCCGAGCACGCAAGCCAACGTGGAGCCATGCCATACGCCGAATGGCTCGGCGGGTTGATGGCCGCCGACCCACACGACCTGACCCAACTCGCTCCCGAACCGCGCAGCCTGACGCGATTGATCTCCGATGTTCTTCGCACGTGCGGCGTCACCCCGCGCGACTTGGACTACATCAACCTGCACGGCACCGCGACGGCGCTGAACGATGTCTACGAAAGCCGTGCGGTTATGGCCGCCCTCGGCGAAGACGTGGCGCGGCGAATTCCGTGTTCGAGCCTGAAGGGCGGCCTCGGTCATCTTCTGGGCGCAGCCGGCAGCATCGAACTCGCGGCGACCGTACTCGCGCTGCGTGACGGAATTGTCCCGCCGACCGTCAACCTGCGCGAACCCGATTCCGCCTGCGATCTCGATTACACCCCGCTCGTTTCCCGCCGACTTCCATTGCGAACGGCGCTCAAATTGTCGCTCGGATTCGGCGGCCATCTGGTCGCGGGAACCGTTCGCAACCTGGAACAGCCGGGCGAACTGGGCAGGCTCGATTGACCTGTGACCTCGTCTTTCCGATTTTCGAGTCTTCTGGTAGCCTCCCGCCCCTTTCTCAAGCTCTCTCGCTGCGCTCAACAACTGGCACATCGCCGGTTCGGTCACACCGGGATTGGAGTGTCGGGCCTTGCTCCGAATTTCAAATCTCAGATTTCAAATTTCGGATCGTCGTCAGACGACCGATGGAAAAATGTCCCACATTGCGTCTCGACGCACACCAACCCGAAGCGTCAGCGAGGGCCAATTCACAACCCATCCTCGCTTGCGCTTCGGGTTGGTGTCGTCTCTGCTGTTCGCCGTGTCCATTTGCTCCATTTCATCCGGCTGTGTGTGGAGTTCGAAACGCTGGTTGAATCGGTCGGGCAAGTCGGAGGAATTCGCGACCGCAGCGCGGCACGCGGACGATCGAGGCGAGTCGGAGCGTGCCGAACAGTTGCTGCGGCGGGCCGTGCAAAGTGATCCTCAGAACTGCGAAGCCCGGCGGGAATTGTGCGAGATTTTAGTCCGCAATGGGAGCCTCGAAGCGGCGGGCGAGCAACTGCGCCGCGTCATCGAGCAGAACCCGGACGATCCGCGCGGCTACGTGCAGCTCGCACAAACGTTGTACCAGCGGGGCAAGGTGACCGACGCGGACTTGGTACTGGACTTGGCTCTCGATCTGGACCCAAACAACACGGACTCGCTGTGGTTGAAGGCGCGCATCGAAGAGTTTCGCAACCGCCCCGAGCAGGCACTCGACCTGTACCATCGCATCTTGCAATCGTCTCCCGATCACGTCGACACGCGCCTGCAAATTGCCGCCATTCAGTTGCAGAACGGCCGCACCGATCAAGCGGCCGCCATGCTGCGAGCCGTTCTCGACCAGCAGCAAATGGAATCCAGTCAGCGAATCTCCGCGACGTGGATGCTGGGGTGCGCGTACGCTCGCGGCGAGCGCTGGCCCGAAGCGGCCGGCCTGTTGACCGCCGCGGCCCAGCAGCGACCCATGCGATCCGAGGACTGGTATCGCGTGGCTTACACCTGTTATCGCGCTGGAGAATTCTCTCAAGCCCGGCAGGCCGCCGAGACCGCGTTGCAATCGCAGGGCGATTACGCGGCCGCGCAGAACCTGCTCGCGCAGCTCTCGGTGTCGCAACCTGCACAGCCACCCGTCCAGACCGCATCCGGCACGGAATCGGATGCACCACGTTGAAGTGACACCACAGTAGCCGCGTTTCGCCAGAACGCGGGGCGCCCGCACTCTGGCGAGCTTGTTGATTGAATGTGGCGGTGGCACTCCGTGACACCGCATGTTGTGGCCGTCCCACAGGGCGGGCACAACATGTCCCGCCACGGTGTGTCGGGACCACCTTACACCTCACGCGGCCCAAAATGAGACATTTCTGCGGTAGCCACTCTCGCCAGTGGGTGGGTGTGTTTCCCTGTGGAACTCACGGTCTGGCGACCGTGGCTACGTCTCAAGTCAGGCCGCGAGAAGTATAAAAACAACAAGCTCTGGCGAGTGCAGTTACCACTACTGCGACGATTGTTCATAGTCCCGGCTTTAGCCGGCTCGTGGATGCCGCCTAAAGCCGGGACTACGAACGAAAGTGCGCTGTAGTGTTACATGTCAATTCAGATCTGTCGGTACGCTACTCGGCCTGGATGCTGTTCCGCAGCACGCCCAACCCCGCCACTTCGACTTCAGTCACGTCACCCGGTTTGAGAAACACGGGCGGCTTGCGAGCCATGCCGACGCCTGGCGGCGTGCCGGTGAAGATTAGATCGCCCGGTTCGAGCGTCACAATCTGCGACACGTACGCGACTAATTCGTCCACGCCGAAGATCAATTCCTTCGTGCTCGAATTCTGCATCGTCTCACCATTCAGCCGCAGGGCGATCGCCAGCGCTCCGGGATTCGAGACGTCATCGGCCGTGACCAGGTACGGTCCCGTGGGGGCGAACGTGTCGGGCGTCTTGCCGAGCAGCCATTGCTTGCCGGGCTTGTTGATTTGCCAGTCGCGAGCCGACACGTCGTTGCCGTTCATGTACCCGGCGACGTGCGACATTGCGGTCGAACGCGGAATGTTCTTGCCGCGCTTGCCAATGATGACGACGAGTTCCGCTTCGTAATCGACCTGCGTTGCGACCTTCGGCAGGCGGACCACGTCTTCCGGGCCGACGACGGCCGACGAAAACTTACTGAACACAACCGGCTCGGGAGGCGGCTCCATCCCGCTTTCCTTGGCGTGATCGCGATAGTTCAGGCCGATGCAGATGACTTTGTCCGGCTTTTGAATCGGTGCTCGCAGACGACCGGTCACAAACTTTCCGGCTTGGTCGCCCGCCTTCGCAGCGGCTGCGGCTTTTGCCAAGCCATCGGAGAGCGCCAAAATCCCCTTCAGACACCGTGGCAGAGACGAATCGACGGCGCACAGGTCCACGAATTTGTCACCGATCACAGCGGCAACGGTCAGACCGGCGGATGTTTCGAGCGTGGCGAGTTTCAAGGGGAGGCTCCTGCAATGGTGTCATGTGGGACTTCGTCGCCCGCCTGGCAACCGCGCGGGAAACGGCGGACGGATGATAAGGCATCGAACTCGGCATCGGCAACCGACGGCGACGGCGCGTCGTTCGTAACGTAGCCATCACGCTCCGCGTGATGAGCCGAGTTGAGACTCGGCGCCCTTTTGCCATTCGGCTCGTCACGCGGAGCGTGACGGCTACGTTACGCTCCGTCGCCGTTGGCTCCGGGTTAATTGATCGGTATGCTGGGCCAGCCCAATTCGACAAACAGGAGTTCACCATGCCTCGCCCCGGTCGTCGTTCGTGGTTGCCGTTGATTGTCACGCTGGCCTGCCTCGCGTTGCTGCTCACCCAGCGACCGGGGCCTGATTCCAATGCGTCGGCTCATACGCTGGCTGCGCAGGGGAAGAAGACCTGGTATCGCGGCAACCTGCACACGCACTCGCTCTGGAGCGACGGGGACGACTACCCGGAAATGATCGCCGCTTGGTATCGCGACCACGGCTACGACTTTCTGGCGTTCACCGATCACAACGTGCTGCAAACATCCGGCGACAAATGGTCCGGCGTCGCCAAGAACAAGGGCGGCATGGAGGCCTATCAAAAGCTGAAAGCCCGGTTCCCGGAAAACTGGATCGATGAGCGAACGCAGGACGGGCTGTTCGAAGTCCGGCTGAAGATGTTCAGCGAGGTGGCGGCGAAGCTGGCCGAACCGGGAAAGTTTCTGCTGATCCAGGGGGAGGAGATCACGGACAAATTCGGCAACCTGCCGGTCCACATGAACGGAACGAACGTGGCCGAACTCATCACGCCGCGCGGCGGGACCAGCGTTTACGAAGTCATGCAGAACAACACGGACGCCCTCGTGGCGCAGCGCGAGCGGACCCGCCAGCCGATGTTGATCCATCTCAACCACCCCAATTTTCACTACGGCGTGACGGCTGAGGATTTGATGCGGGTCCGCGGCGAAAACTTCTTCGAGGTTTACAACGGTCATCCCGGAGTCAACAACCCGGGGGACAAGCAGCACGCCTCCACGGATCGCATCTGGGACGTCATCCTCACGCAGCGCCTGACCACACTCGGTTTGCCCGTGATGTACGGCCTCGCCACCGACGACGGGCACAGCTATCACAAAATCCCCAGCCGCGCCAGCGAACCGGGCCGCGGTTGGGTGATGGTTCTGGCCTCCGAACTGACTCCCGCGTCACTCATCGACGCGCTGGAGCGCGGTGAATTCTACTCGTCGAGCGGCGTCGTGCTGGACAAAGTCACATCGAGCGACAAGGGATTGGAGATCGTCGTCCAACCACAGGACGACGCGACGTACACAATCGAATTTGTCGGCACGCGAAAGGGATTTGATCCACGATCCAAACCGGTGCTCGACAAGGACGGAAAGGAAATCGCCACCACACGCCGCTACAGCGACGACATCGGAGCCGTTCTGCAAACGTCATCCGGCAGGGAGGCGAAGTACACGTTTCGTGGCGACGAAATCTATGTCCGCGCCCGCGTGACGTCGTCTCGCAAGCATCCGAATCCTTCGACCATCGGCGAACCCGAGCGGGCTTGGTCGCAACCGGCGGTCGGCCCAGCGGGACGAGTCAGGTCGTAGGTCAGGCTTTCCAGCCTGACCACCTCACACGCAAAATCTGTCAGGCTGGAAAGCCTGACCTACGTCTCTCACGCGAAGTCGAACGTGCCGGCCGACACGCCGATCTGCGTGAGGACTCGTAGCGACCGTCCGAGTTGCGGGCCTGTGACCTTGCCCGCGAGCACCTCACGGTACGTGTCGAGCAACGCCGCCGCTTCATCTGCCGACTCGCGCAACATCTCGACGCGGAAATGTCGCACGCCGCATTGCAGCAGGCACGGAACGTACGCGGCGGCGGATTGCGGTTCGGCGCGGTACACGGTATTGCGGCAACCGACATCCGCGACCAAGGGGTGGGCTTCGCCGGTGTGGTCGCGGAGTTCGACCTGATGCCGGTCGCAGGGCCGCCCACACTCGTGTGCGTCGCGACCGTTGGACAGCACGTGCGAGAAGACGCAGTGCTCCATGTGAAACATCGGCATGTGCTGGTGCAGCACGACCT
Source organism: Planctomycetales bacterium (assembly GCA_016235885.1). Taxonomy (GTDB): domain Bacteria; phylum Planctomycetota; class Planctomycetia; order Planctomycetales; family Planctomycetaceae; genus JACRIH01. The sequence goes on from JACRIH010000010.1 coordinate 7,756, forward strand.
CGAACAGGTCGGGGTCGATGTGACCGAGCAACTTTTCGAGCTGCGTCAGATTCAAATCGTAGCTCGGCACCATCCGCTCCAACCCCTGTTCGGCGAACAGCGCTGCCGTGAGTTCGTTGGCGACGTTGAGCGAATAGTCGCCGATCAACCGCAGGTGGGGCTGCATCTGGCGGACTTCCTGAAAGTACGCCAATGCCGCAAGATTTCGGATGAGCACCGCATCCGGATGGAAATTCGCGATCTGCTTCAGCAACCCTTCCTCCGACGGCTTGATGATGCGCGGTGTCGCGAGGGCGATGGGGACACCGGCTTCGCGGCCCATTGCCACTGCCTGCTGAAACAGCCGAACGTCTTCGAAGTCGCAGTAGACGGGTGAGTCGAGAGTCGAGAGTTGAGAGTCGAGAGTTGCCGTTGCAGCGATGTCGCGTTTCCATGCGACCACAGCTTCAAGCTGCTCGACCGTGCGAACCAGCACGGCCATTTCTGTCGCGAACGAAGTTCGCGAGTCTCCCCCCTCTCCCCCTTCGGGGGTGAGGGTTTTTGGCGGGAGGTGAGGGGCAAGTGGTCCCGAGATCTGGTTTCGAGAGAACTCGCCAGTCGCACGGCCCTCACCCCGACCCTCTCCCAAAGGGAGAGGGAGTAACTTTTTTTTCCCTGGTGAACAATACGCCCCGATCTCCGCCCGCATCTCCTCCAACGCTCCGCGGTGCAACTCAACCACCCGATCGCTTCGCCCGCGAGCTGCGATCAACGCCGCGACGGCGCGGCGGCGGAGGTCGTTCAGCACGCTCTTGGGGACCATCACGGGAAGCTGGTCGGCGACGCCCACATCGCCGTGCAGTGCGATCGAACCGAGTTCGAATGGCGTGTCACCCAGCCGGCCGAACTGCTCGCGTACGAGTTCGACCGTGAGCGGATGTTTGATTGCCGTGGCGAGTGGCATGTCTCCGATCACGTCGCCGGAATGACCGCTCGAATCCAGGAATCTCACAGCGAGCGGCTGTCCCGCCACGCCTTCGATCCGCACGGAAATCGGCTCGCGGATCGTGGCGCTTCCGTTGGCGTACGTTCGCTCCAACCGCCGCCGCAGCGCCGGGTCATCCGTCTTCCACACGATGCACCCCGGCGCGATCGCGGCCAGATTGACATCGCCCCGGCCGAAC
>JACRIH010000168.1 GCA_016235885.1 Planctomycetales bacterium
TCTTCCTCCTGACGCCGCTTCTCTTCTGGCTGGCGTGGTGGTTCGTCCGCGGCTAACCTCCCCTCGCCCCTGAAAGGGGAGAGGGGCCGGGGGGGAGGGGCGAGCGGCTCTAAACCTAACCTCATTCGCCGTGAAAGGAACAAACACTTTGTCGAAGTCCAAAGCTCCGCTGCTCATCATTTTCATCACCGTCTTCATTGACTTGCTGGGTTTCGGCATCGTATTGCCGCTCCTGCCGCGATATGCCAAACATTTTGATGCGAGTGGCCAGACGCTCGGCCTCCTGATGGCTTCGTTTTCGGCGATGCAGTTTCTGTTCGCGCCGCTGTGGGGCCGCTTGTCGGATCGCATCGGCCGGCGACCGGTGTTGATGCTCGGGCTGGCGGGATCGACCGTGTTTTACGGCCTGTTCGGCTATGCCACCTCGCTCGGCAGCGGTGGACAAATGCTCGGGCTGGGTGTGTTGCCGTGGCTGTTCATCTGCCGCATCGGAGCCGGCATTGCGGGGGCGACGATTCCGACGGCGCAGGCGTACATCGCCGACGTCACCGGTCCGACCGAGCGCGCGAAAGGGATGGCGCTGATCGGAGCCGCGTTCGGGATCGGGTTCACGTTCGGACCGCTGCTGGGAGCTGCCTTCCTCGGCGTCAGTTCGGGACCAAGTTCTGCGCCGGGGTACGTCGCTTCCGTTCTTTCGGGGCTGGCTTTTCTGTCGAGCGTCTTTTTGCTGCCCGAATCGTTGCGTCCCGACGTGGCCCGCGAAGCGCGACACTGGTTGGATTTGAAGGCACTTCGCGCAGCGCTCACACTCCCATCCATCGGCCTGCTTCTGTTCACGATATTCCTCACCACGTTCGCGTTCGCGCAGTTCGAAAGCACGTTGTCGTTGTTGACCGATCATCTCGGTCTGGCGGACAAGTACAACTACTTCGTGTTCGCATACATCGGGTTCATCCTGTCGCTCAGCCAGGGAATTCTCGTCCGTCGGTTGGTACCAAAGGTCGGCGAATTCAAGATGGCGGTCACCGGCACCCTGTTGATGACGGCCGGTCTCCTGCTGATCGGATTCGCCGGCCAATCCGCCTCGCGGCCGATGTTGTATGCCGTGCTGCCGATTTGCGTGGTGGGCTTCTCGGCCCTGACCCCGTCGTTGCAAGGGCTGCTGTCGCGACGCACCGCCGCGTCACAACAAGGCGGCATCCTGGGCGTCGGTCAAAGCATGTCCGCCCTGGCTCGCATTCTCGGCCCGTGGATCGGAATGCAGTTGAACGAGAAGCAAATCACGCTGCCCTACTGGGTCGGAGCCGGCATCATGGCCGTGGGTGTACTACTGACGCTGCTACTCCGCGACCGCGGCAACACTCCACTGAATTGAACCCACAGACGATCAAGGCTTCGCGTGGAAGACTTCTGTTGTCCGAGCATTTTGGCCACGGTAAACTCGACTCGCGATCAAAGTGCCCTCGGAGCGACGCATGTCCACAGTCATTCCACGAAAACGATACACGGTGACGGACTACTACCGCATGGTTCCGGCGGGAATCATCCACAGGGATGAACGAGTCGAATTGCTCGACGGGGAGGTTCGCGTCATGAGTCCCATCGGATCGTGGCATTCGGGCGTTGTCTCACGATTGCAGTCGATGCTTGCGGAAGCGCTGAGGCGCACAGCCATCATCACCATTCAAAGCCCCGTGCGACTTGGTGACTACGACGAACCTGAACCCGACATTGCCGTCCTCCGTCCGTGCGATGACTTTTACACACGCAGCCATCCGACGCCGGCGGACGTGCTGCTAATCATCGAAGTCGCCGACACTTCGCTCGACTACGACCGCGACGAAAAGCTCCCGCGGTATGCCGCCGCTGGTGTTCCCGAAGTCTGGCTGGTCGACATCGCCGCCGAAGCCATCGAAAAGTTCTGCGAATTGCGTGACGGAATCTATCAGGTTCAGCATGTCGCCACCGGCGCCGAACAGGTTCGTCCGCAACTACTGCCGCAATTCTGCGTGACGGCAGCCGAGTTGTTCGCTTAGCAGGGAAGCTGCGAAGTCGAGCGTGTTCACCTCCTCCACGCCAGCATCTTCTCGAACAACGATTTCACTCGTGGCGTGAGGCGGGTTCGATTGTAAGCATCCGCGACGCGCTTGATTGCTTCGGTTTGAGTCGGATACGGGTGAATGGTTTTTGCGATCTTGCCCAATCCGATCCCGGCGGTCATGGCGAGCGTGATTTCCGAGATCATGTCCCCCGCGTGAGCCGCGACGATCGTGGCTCCGACGATCTTGTCAGTCCCCTCGCGAACGTGAACGCGGACGAAGCCGTCGGTGTCGCCGTCGAGGATCGCGCGATCGACGTGGTGCAGCGATTGCTCGAACGTCTGAATCGCGATCCCGCGCTCTCTGGCCTCGTGTTCGTACAGCCCGACGTGCGCGATTTCGGGATCGGTGTGGGTACACCACGGGATCGTGAGCGCGCTGGCTTTGGACCGGCCGAAAAAGAGCGCGTTCTGGATGACGATCCGGGCCATCGCATCGGCCGCGTGGGTGAACTTGAATCGCGAACAGATGTCGCCCGCCGCGTAAATGCGAGGGTTGGTGGTTTGCAATCGGTCGTTGACGTGGACTCCGGTCTTCGCATCGTACTCCACGCCGACCGCTTCGAGGTTAAGCCCGTCCATGTTTGGCTGCCGGCCCACGCCGATCAGGATTTCATCCACGACGATGTCGTAATGCTGCCCGTGCGAATCGACGCGGAGTCGCTTGCCGTCGGCCGCCCGACTGACCTGCAAGTCCTTGCCGCAGCAAAGAAGCTGAATTCCGTCGCGAGCCAGCGACCGCCACACGATCTCCGCCGCGTCGCGGTTTTCGTTCGGGATGATGCCATGCAACGCTTCGATCAGAAACACTTGACTGCCGAATCTCGCAAACGCCTGAGCCATTTCGCAACCGATCGGTCCGGCTCCAATCACCGCCAGCCGCTGCGGGAGTTCGGTGAGCGAGAACACTGTCTCATTCGTGAGGCAGCCGAATTCGTCCAGGCCGGGGATGCTCGGTTGGCTGGCGCGGGCTCCGGTCGCGATCACCGCCTTGCGGAACCGCAGCGATTGTCCGCCGACGTCGACCGTGTCCGGCCCGCTGAACGATGCCTGACCGAAGTACACGTCCACGCCGAGTTCGCGGTAGCGCGCCGCCGCATCGTTGGGTGCGATCGACGCCCGCAGTCGCCGCATTCGTTCCATCACCGCCGCGAAATCGACGCGATACCCACCGGCCACTTCGATCCCGAATTCTCCCGCATCGCGAACCGCCGCTGCGGCGCGCGCCGAGCGGATCAAGGCTTTGGATGGCACGCAGCCGACGTTCAAGCAGTCGCCACCCAGCAAATCCCGTTCGATCAGCGCGACCTTCGCGCCGAGTCCCGCCGCACCCGCCGCGGTGATCAGGCCGGCCGCACCGGCACCGATCACCACGAGGTTGTATGTCCCCGTTGGAGTCGGATTCACCCAGGCGGGCGGATGGACGTGGCTGACGAGCGTTGCGTTGTGCTTGTCTGATGGCAGAACGGTGACGGGATGGGACATAGGTTTTGAGATTTTCGATTTCCGATTTCCGATTTGGGATTTGGGATTTGAAACCTGAGATCCAAAGGCAAGACGCCGAAGTCTGGCCTGCCGTCATCCCACTGCCCACCGCCCACTGCCCACTGCCTACTCCCTACTCCCCACCGCCTCTCGCTCGGCAATCGAACTGTCGAGTGCCTGCTTTGCGATCCGAGTCACCAGTGCGGTCACGACTAACGTGGCTGCCAGACCGATGAAGAAAAACACTTTCTGACCAGAGCCTCCGTCGACCTTGCCCGAGACCAAATCGGCAATGTTCTTCACGGCCGAACCGAGGTACACGTACAGCACGGTTCCGGGAAACATGCCGATCCACGACGCGAGTACGTAGTCGCGAAACCGGACCTTGGTGACACCGAAGGCATAGTTCAACAGGTTGAACGGAAAGACGGGCGACAGTCGCGTCAGCAACACGATTTTGAATCCCTGTTCCCCAACGGCCCGATCGATGGCCCGAAACTTTTCGTATCGCAAAATCTAATCCTCGATCCAACTTCGCAGCAGAGTCCGACCGGCGAGGAATGCTGCCGACGCGCCGATCGTGCTCCCGATCGACACCGCGATCACGCCGCGAACGACTCCAAACAGAAAGCCGGCTCCCAAGCTGAGGGGTGACCCCGGCAGAAACAGTAGACATTGCGGCGTGTACGCGGCCGCAATGGCCACGAGGCCCCATGCGCCGAGGTCCTGCACCCACGACAAGAAGCGGTGCAACTGATCCGTGACCGACCCGGTCGAGAACACCGCAACGACACCGCCGATCAGCGTGATCAACACGAGCAGGCGAATCAGGTTGGCTTTCCGCATGGTGTCTTTGCGTAGGGTGCGGTCGAGGCACGAGACCCACCAGATGTTGCGATGGTGGGTATCGTGCCTCGACCTCACCGTACAGAATTCA
>JACRIH010000175.1 GCA_016235885.1 Planctomycetales bacterium
ATGTTCTTCGTGGGAATGCGGCTGACTTTGTCCTGTGCGTCCTTGAGAACCACTTCGTCGTCGGACTTGCTCAGCAACAGGCCGGTCAGAATGCGGCCATCGTCGGTCTCGACGAGATGCGTGACGTACCTGGGTTCAATCAGCTTCGACGGTTCGAGCATGCTCTCCAGCAGTTGGACACGGGTCAGCTTTTTGCCGATTGTTGTCAGTTCCGGCCCGACTTCCCTGCCCTCTTTTTGAATGCGGTGACAGTTCTTGCACGAAACTCCCGAGGTCTCGAAGAACACCTGCTGGCCTCGCAACGGATCGCCCGACAGTGCGAGGATTTGTTCTGGACGCACGACGCTGCCCAGCCGCTTGATCCGCTTGTCGGTCGGCAGAAATCGCTCGAACAAATCGCGAATGGACACGTCGTTGTGTCGGGTGGCCTGTGCCACAACCAGCGATGCTGAAGGTGCCGGCAGTTCGCGATGATCGATGGATCGCTGCAACATCAACGCACCGCTCGTCGATGACAGCAGACGATCGGCGATTTCGAGTTGGACTGTCGACGATTCGGCCGTACGCAACCGCGCCAACTCCGCTGCTTCGTGGTCGCGCAATTTCGCGGCCGCATCGTTGCCGGTGGTTTCTTTCGCAGCTTTGCGAGGAATCTGTCGCACCCAGTCGTGGATCAACTCGACGCCCGCGCGGTCAATTTCTGTCGATCCGATGTGCGGCATGCGCCCGCCGCCGAGCTTCGCCATGCGATACAGCAGCACTGAGCGGAACGGATCGCCAGGAGCGATGACTTGTGCGGCGTGAATGCCGAACGTCCCTTGCGTGGGCCGGACGCCGAGCATGTTGGTTTTCTCCAGCGGCAAGTCGTAGTGCATCATCGAGAGGACCGCTCCGCCGGCATGTTGGCGGTGGCAGGCAGAGCAATTCGCGTGCAAATACGCTCGGGCTTTGCCTTCCAGGTCAGCGGACGGATCGTGCGGATTGGCGAGTCGCGGCCACTTGTCGGTTGGCGGCGGGTTCTCGATGAGTTTGATGTGCGCCAACGTGTCGAGTTGCGAAGCGGCTGTGTCGCCGTAGTCTTGGTCTTTGTTCAACTGGGCCGGGATGAAGCCCAGCGCTGACCCCGACCACTTGTTGTGACAGCGCTGACATTCGGCTCGGCCGGAGAACCGCCACGTCTGCTGGCGTTTTCCGCCGGGGGCAGCGGCATCGACGATGTCGAACGTCTGGTCCGCACCGGGTGCGGCCAGCAACACCGCGTCGGTTTGCTCGTCGTTCCATTGATAGGTGTAGGTCTGCCAGTCCGTGCCGTCGAAGTGCAGGAGTTGCGTTTCCACTCGGCGGCGGCTGGCCGGGTTGCCGTGCTGCAGGTCGAGCGACAGCGTCTTCACGAGCACGCTGTCTTTGGGAAATGTCGCTGCCGCGCCGACAGCTTTGATTGGGAAGAAGTTTGGAATCGAAAGCTCATTGGGGATGGCGACGAAGCGCTGGGCCACGGCGTGGTCGGCCCACGGTTCGGCGTTGATCGAATACGCGATGACTCCCGTTGCCGGTGTCTGTGCGGTGACGGATGCAAACAAACCGGTCTCGCTCAGCTTGCGTGGAAACGTGGCGCTGCGATCTTCTTGCGAATTCGGCACGAGCTGGTGAATCGTCCCGGCGACGTGATCCAGGAAATACATCTCGCCGGTGTTGTCTTCGCCGAACCCGACGACTCGGTGCGTTGTGTCGGCGAGTTCGCGGTGATTGACGACTTTTCCATTCTCGAATCGGAAGCTCCAAAACTTGCCCGTGTCGTAGTCGCTGTAGATGTGATGCCCGTGCAGTTCCTTCAACCGCGATCCGTAATAAGTCAACCCGTCGGTGATCGACGACGATTCGGAGTGTGGAACGTCGATCGTCGGCGGCAAGATGGGAGTCGGTCCGCGAGGCCATTCCGGGTTCGTCGATTGCCGGCCCTCCACCACGCTCCAGCCGTAGTTGCCGCCGCGCTCGATGCGATTGAGCATCTCCCACAGTTCCCAGCCGACATCGCCGACCCACAGGTCGCCGGTCTTGCGATCAACGCTCATGCGCCACGGGTTACGCAGTCCGTACGCCCAAATCTCGCCGCGAGCGCCTTTCAAATCGACGAACGGATTGTCGGTGGGGATGCGATAGTTCTTGCCGTCGTCGGTGTGATCGACGTCGATTCGCAGAATGCTCGACAGCAAGTTGCTAACGTCCTGGCCAGCGCGTCGTGCATCCGGTGGGTTCGGCCCGGAGCCGTCACCGGTGGAAATATACAGACAACCGTCGAGGCCAAACTTCAAACAGCAGCCGTTATGACCGCCGGAGAGCCAGGTGATGATCGTCGTTTCGCTGGCTGGGTCGATGGTCGGCGGGTCGGATTCCGACACGCGAAACCGCGCGATGTGCGATCCGTCATCGAGATTCGCTCCCTTGATATAGCAGACGTAGCAGTACCGGTTCTTCTGGAAGTTGGGATGAAATTCGAGCGAGTAAACTGCCTGCACTCCGGAGATCTCTTTGGCGAGGTCAACTACCAGGTCGGCCTCCTTCACGTCGGGCTTGTTCGGAAACGAAAAGATCTTGCCCGCCTGCTCGACAACGAACAGTCGGTCGCTGCCCGGTGCCTTGGTGAGATCGATGCAATTCTTAAACTTGAGTTTTGGAAACGCGTGCTCGGACACGTAGGGGTGCGGCACTTCGGGCGATCCCATGATGCGTGAGGAGGCCCACGCCACTCGCTTCTCGATGCCCACCTTCGGCGGGTCAGCGAGTGCGCTGTCTCGCGTTGCCGTGAGGACCAAAGAAACTAATACCAGCGTGGCGACGAATCGCGAGGTTTTGTTTGATGCCATGTGAATCGTGCAATCCTTTTTCCAAAGAGGGCTTGCCTTACCCGTGGGATCGGCTTCCAGCCTGTCATTTTTGTGGAGGATCGACAGGCTGGAAGCCGATCCCACGGGACATTTTCACTTGCCAACCACCTTACGGTAACGTCACGTCCCAGACTTTCGCGCGGCGTGCCTTGCCTTCCGGTCCCTCGACTTTGAGCGTCACGATGAACTCGCCAGCCTTTTCATACCGATGCGTGGGATGACGCTCCGTTGATGACGTGTCGTCGCCGAAATCCCAATGCCACGCGGTGATCTTCCCATACGAACGATCACGGAATACTACGACACGATCCTCATG
>JACRIH010000176.1 GCA_016235885.1 Planctomycetales bacterium
CGTAAGCCCCCGGACCAGTCTCGATACAGGGTCCGGGGGCTTACGCCCTCCGGCTCGCCTGGTTCACGAGACACAGGGGTTTCTCGCGGCGGCCGAGATGTGCAATGGCTCGGGTGTCTGCCGCAAAACGTCGACTGGAACGATGTGTCCGTCGTTTATGGTCACGCACGACGAAGAGCATTCGACGCGCGGTCGGGCGAACGCGTTGCGGCTGGCGCTGTCGGGACAACTGCCGGAGGGGTCCCTGACATCGCAGCGCATGTACGACGTGATGGACCTCTGCCTGATGTGCAAGGGATGCAAGTCCGAGTGCCCATCAAACGTCGATGTCGGGAAGCTGAAGGTCGAATTCCTCGGGCACTATCACCAGCAACACCGCCCATCGCTGGGGACGATGATGATGGCGAACGTGGCGTGGGTGAACCGGATCGGTTCCGCGCTGGCTCCTGTATCGAACTGGCTGGCGCGGCTGCCGGGAGCAGCGTTCGCAACCGAATGGCTGACCGGGGTGGATCGGCGTCGGAGTCTGCCGCGGTTTGTGTCGCGGGGCCAAACATTCGGCGCATGGTTTCGGCGGCATGAGGTCCATCCGAACGCGGGACGACACGGGCGAGTCGCGCTGATGGACGATTGTCTCACGTCGTACTGCGAACCGGAGATCCCAATCGCGTCGGTCGAACTTCTCGAACGAGCTGGTTACGAAGTGGAATTGACCGGGTTGTGGTGCTGCGGTCGGCCGTTCATCTCAAAGGGGTTGATTGAAAAGGGGAAAACACTGGCTCGGCAGAATGTCGGTCGGCTGCTGGAATTCATCGAGCGGGGGATGCCGATTCTGGGGCACGAGCCAAGCTGTCTGCTGACGCTGAAGGACGAGTACCCGGACCTGGTTCCCTCGGCCGCCACGCAGAAAGTGAAGGAGAATTCGTTCCTGCTTGGCGGCTGGGTTGCTGACCGGATTGCGGCCAGTGAAACGGACCTTAAGTTTAAGCCGCGAACCGGAACGGCGCTCGTTCATGGTCACTGTCAACAAAAGGCACTGTTCGGAACCGGACCCATGAATCGTGCCCTGGAGATGATCCCCGGCCTGACTGTGCGAGAACTCGATTCCGGTTGCTGCGGCATGGCGGGTTCGTTCGGGTACGACCATTTCGACATCAGCCAGCAAATCGGGGAGCGGGTGCTGTTCCCCGCAGTCCGCGCGCACACGACCGGCCCCGTGATCGCACCCGGCTTCTCGTGCCGTCACCAGATCGCCGACGGCACGGGCATTGAAGCCGTGCATCCGGTGGTTTTTCTGCGCGATCAATTGGCCGACCGATGATTCCTCCCGCGCACTTCCTCGCAAGCTGGCTGCTGGCGAATTCGCTGCGGCTGAACCAGCGCGACCGGATGTTGGTCACGGTCGCGGGCGTGATCCCGGACCTCGACGGGCTGGGCTATCCCGTCGAACGACTGACGGAAAACTGGGACCACCCGCTGACGTGGTACAGCGACTGGCATCACGAACTCGGACACAACATCGGTTTCGCGGCAATTGTCGCGGCGGGCGTGTTGATCGCATCGCAAGGCAACTGGCGAGCCACGCTGTTGGCGATCGCGAGCTTTCACCTGCACCTCGTCTGCGACTTGCTCGGCTCGCGCGGCGAGGATGGCTATCAGTGGCCGATCCCGTATCTCCAGCCGTTCACCAGCGCGTGGCAATGGACCTGGTCCGGCCAGTGGGAACTCGGCGCGTGGCAGAACCGCGCCATCGGCGTCGCGATGCTCGTGGTCACTTTGTATTTGACGTGGCTGCGCGGCTACTCACCGTTCGAGATGGTCTCACGTCGAGCGGACGAAACGTGCGTGCTCCTGCTGCGGAAGTGGTTACCGCGTCGCGATTCGGAAGACTGACCTATGACGACAGAGCAATCTGGTCGCTTCCAATACTCAACCGCCGACCTCGCATCGGTGTTACGAGGAGACGTCTCACAGCCCACGCGGCGAGACCGATGGTCAGTCCCACGATCAAGATCATCACGCTGACGAGCCACCCGTTTCGAGGCGTCTCGGTGGTGGTTGCGGACAATGCGTTGGCGGCTGCGACGCGAACCTCCTCCACAACATCCTGCTTTTGAATTCTCCGGAGAGACGCTTGCGAAGACGGATCACGAGGGTCGATCCGTCCCAAGGCCAGCGCGGTCTGCAAACGCACTTCGACGATGGGATCGTCCAATGTTCGCTGGAGTTCCGGTAGTGCTCCGCGAGCGGCCGGTCCCAGTTCACCGAGTGTCCGCGCGGCAAATTCGCGCAGAGTCGGATTCGGATCGTGGAGGGCGGCGACAAGTCGTCTTTCCGACTGGGTGAACGGCGCTCGTTGTCCCAGTTGGTCCGAGACCATCCAGCATCCGCCGCCGATCGACACGACCAACAGAATCCCCGCGACGATGCCGATCCACTGGCTGGACGTCATCGAGGTAATCGCCGCGTCGGACAGAGCCTTCAACGACAGAGTGCGTTCGAGTTGCGGCTGCCGGACCACCACGCTCTGAGCAATTCCCTTCAACCGACGGGCCACCGTCTGAGCATCGGACGGACGTTGAGCCGGATCTTTCGTCAGCAGTTCGGCGATCAGATCGTCGAGTTGCTGCGGACAGTCGAACAAAAACTTGGCCACTCGTGGCGGCGGATCGTGCAGGTGCCGTTGCAACAATTCGGCGACGGATGTGCCCTGAAAAACGGTTCGTCCCGTCAGCATCTCGAACAGCACGCAACCCAGCGCGTACAGATCGGTGGGGCCGGTCGCGGGTGGACGCCCCTTGATTTGTTCGGGGGCCATGTAATGCAACGAGCCCATCGTCTTACCGTCGCTGGTGAGCCGGACGTCTGCCGAGACCATCGCCAAGCCGTAATCGCTGAGCTTGATCTGACCGGAGCGGGTCAGCAGCAGGTTTCCAGGCTTGAGGTCGCGATGGATGATTCCCTTCGCGTGGGAATGTGCCAGCGCAGCACAGATTTGCAGCCCAAAGTCCAGAACGCGACGCCAGGGAATCCGCCCCTGCTCGGTCAGTAGCGCGGCGACTGTTCCGCCGTCGACCAGTTCCATCGCGTAATACGACTGCTCCCCTTCGCACGTTCCCCCGAAGCAGTGGACAATGTTCGGGTGCCGCAATTCCTTGAGCACCTCCATCTCGCGCTGAAAGCGAGCGGCCAGCGTGGCATTGGCGGCCAGTTCCGGGGGCAGAAGTTTGAGCGCCACGCGTCGATCGTTCTTGACGAACCTCGCCCGGTACACGACCCCCATCGCCCCCGCGCCAATTTGGTCTTCCAATTCAAACGGCCAGATCCAGCGTTTCTCCATCGCACACCTCCAGAAAAGGTTGGCGGGATCAAACGCGTGCGAGACCGGCCCGTCGTCACCGACGCTTTTTGTTCGGCCGCATTCTAACTCGGACCGTGTATCGATCAACACTAACCCGACGCGCAAGCGAGGACCGTAAGACGAACTCCCTCGCTTGCGCGTCGGGTTAGTGTGCGCCATCCGCCGCCTGTTCCAGTCCCAATCGGGACGCCGCCTTCGTGCCGACCACGTTGACTCCGCTGCCGATGAGCAGGTTGTGCTCGTACGTCCAACGATAGAGTCGTCCCGACTTCTCCGGTGGCAACACGCGAAGCTGCTCGAACCTCGCCGATTCAAACCATCTCTGCAACTCCGCGACCGTGTGGTGATGTTGATACTGCGGGGCGAACCAGTCGAACGTATCACAGACGCGGTTCTCCCAGTTCGGGTGGGCACTGAAGTTGACGACCTTGTTGAGCGTCTTGTTGACCACGGGAATGCCCCCGAGCCACGCGCCGCGTCGGCACCAGCGTTCGAGGCGGGCGAGTTCCATTTTTGTCGTGCGCCGGCGAATCGCCGAGTTCAGCCACTCCTGCCACCATTGGTTTCGGCGATACAACCACACGGCAAACCGTCCGCCGGGCTTTACGAATTTGGCAACGGCGTCAAACACATCCCGCGTGCAAACATCGTGGTGCATGACGCCGATCGAGAACACGAAATCGAACGACGCCGGTTCGAGCGGCAGGTGCTTCAGGTCGGCTTGGACGAAGCGAACATCCGGCAGGTGCCCGCACAACGTCGCCGCCTTGTCGACCGCGCTGCTGTGATCCGCCCCGATCACGCTCGCACCCGCTTCCCCCGCGACCTTGCTGTACCGACCGCCACCACACCCTGCATCGAGCACGCGGAGGCCCCGCAACTCGTCCAACCGCACGCCCGTCTTTGCCTCAAAAGTCGCGCGGTCTTCGTCGTCGTGAGCGACCTCGTACTTGTTCCACTGCAACCCAAAACTGGCGAGGTGCTCGCTGGCCACGAAGCGCGGGATGTCATTTACAACAGGATACGCCTTCCCGCAGCAATCGCATCCGAGCGACTCGGCGGACGCGCGGCGCAGCGGCTGACCAGTCGCGGGACAACGGACGCGGGAAAGCATTTCGTCGGTCACGGCAATCAGAATCCGATTTCGAGCAGCGGAAACCGTTACGTTGGAGGCATCGATTGCCGCACATCGCGACGAGAGAGCGGACGACGTGCTCCGTGGCGAACTGTCAGAACATGCACCGTTGTTTCTCGAATCGTGAAAACGATGCGAAACGGCCCGTGGAACGTTTGGCGGAGTTCCGCGGAACAATAATCGTTCTCCAAGGCGAAGCCACACGCTTCCGGCAGCATTTCGAGGCTGATCAACTTTCGTTCGAGGTCGCGCTTCCAGTCGTCCGGATGGGCGGGACCGTGCTGGCGAATGTATTTGTAAGCTTGACGAATGTCGTTCGTCGCCCGCTCGGTGAGTTCAACCGTGTAGTTCATGCGGCGAGCCGAGTTCGGCGAGGACTTCGCGGAAGGGACGTGTCCGCCCGGCTTCGACATCTGCCAATCCCTCGGCGATCACTTGCAGCGACTCTTGAAGTTCCGCGTCGGAACCAATACCCAGCATTTCGCGGTACGCGCTGTCAGTCATCACGACGTACGACGATCGCTCTCCCTGCACTCGCAACACGCCCTGATGTTGTTCGACCGCGTGTTCCATTTCGGTGGTGAGGTTCTGGCTCATGGAGAGATTCTATTCGTCCTGCGAGTTATGGGGCGAGACCAAGTCTCTCAAAAGCGCACATCCATGCAATGCCTCCGTTACGACAGCTTGCGTGCCCGGATCCAGTCGGTGTGGAACATCTCTCCTCGCGGTTTGTCGAGGCGTTCGTAGGTGTGCGCACCGAAGTAGTCGCGCTGGGCTTGCAGCAGGTTGGCCGGCAGACGACCGCGACGGTAGCCGTCGAAATAGCTCAGGGCCGCGCTGAAGCAGGGGATCGGCAGGCCGAGTTCGGCGGCGGTGGCGATGACGTGACGCCAACTCGGCTGAGCCTTCGTGACGGCGGTAGTGAAGAAATCGTCCAGCAGCAGGTTTTCGAGTTTCGGATTCTTGTCGAACGCCTTCTTGATGTCTTCCAGAAACCGTGCGCGGATGATGCAACCGCCTCGCCACAGCAGCGAAATGTTGCCGTAGTTCAGTTCCCACTTGAACTCGGCGGCAGCGGCGGCGAGCTGTACGAAGCCCTGTGCGTAGCTACAAATCTTCGAAGCGTACAGCGCCTGCCGCACAGCTTCGATGAACTTCGCCTTGTCGCCGGTGTACTTGCCGGTTGGGCCGCTGAGGATTTTCTCAGCGCGGACGCGGGCCGGCTGGGCACCGGACAAACAGCGGGCGTAGACAGCCTCTGTCACGAGCGTCGTCGGCACGCCCAGGTCGAGCGCGTGCTGACTCATCCACTTGCCGGTTCCCTTTTGCTGGGCCGTGTCGAGGATTTTGTCGACGAGGTGTTCACCAGTTTCCGGGTCGATTACGGTGAAGATGTCGCGGGTGATCTCGATCAGATAGCTTTCGAGTTCGCCTCGGTTCCACTCGTCGAAGACCTTGTAGAACTCCTCGTTCGTCAGGCCGAGAGCGTTCTTCAGGATGAAGTACGCTTCGCAGATGAGCTGCATGTCGCCGTATTCGATTCCGTTGTGAACCATCTTCACGTATTGACCGGCTCCATCGTTGCCGACCCATTCGCAACATGGTACATCGTTGTTCGGTCCCACCTTCGCGCTGATCTTCTGGAAGATTTCCTTGACGTGCGGCCAGGCAGCGGGCGACCCGCCCGGCATGATGCTCGGTCCCTTGAGCGCCCCTTCTTCGCCGCCGGAAACGCCGGTGCCAATGAACAGCAGCCCGGCCTGCTCGATTTCTTTCGTGCGGCGAATTGTGTCGGGGAAGAAGCTGTTGCCGCCGTCGATCAGGATGTCGCCGGGGCTGAGCAGCGGGCGCAGCTCATTCATCAAGTCATCGACCGCGGGGCCGGCCTTGACCATCATCATGATCTTCCGGGGGGACTTGAGACTGCCCACCAATTCCTTGAGCGAGTGGCAACCCTTCAATTGTTTTCCCGGATGGCGACCGATGAAGTCATCGACCTTGCTCACCGTGCGGTTGAACACGGCGACGTGGTAGCCGCGACTCTCCATGTTGAGGACGAGGTTCTCACCCATCACGGCGAGGCCGACCAACGCGATATCACACTGAGACATGATCTGGTTCCTGATTCAAGATGTAGGATGGGCACTCTTGCCCGTCCGTGCGTCACAACAAACGAGACGGGCAAGAGTGCCCATCCTACGACGTTATCTTTGGATGCGGGCTGAGCCGCCCTTTGCGAAATCTCGCACTTGTTCGACGGTGGACATCGTTGTGTCGCCGGGGAAAGTTGTGAGTAATGCACCATGCGCCCACCCGAGCTTGATTGAGTCTGCCGGCGATTCGCCGGTGAGCAAGCCGTAAATGAAGCCGGCCGCGAAACCGTCGCCGCCACCGACGCGGTCAAGTACGTCCAACTCGCACGTTGGTGCGACGTGGGTTTGCCCCTCGACCCAGGCGACCGCGCTCCAGTCGTGACGATTCGTGGAATGCACTTCTCGCAGCGTCGTGGCAACAACCTTGACGTTCGGGAGTTGTTTCGCCACGTCGCCCATCATGCCGAAAAACGCGGTCGGATCGAGCTTCGATTTGGTTTCGACATCCGGGCCTTTCAGGCCCAACCCCTTCTGCAAATCCTCCTCGTTGCCGATGAGCACATCGACATGTTCGACGATGCTGCGGAGCGTTTTTTGAGCCGTCTCCAAACCTCCGGAAATCTGCCAGAGCTTCGCGCGGAAATTCAGATCGAGAGACGTCACGGCACCGGCCGCCTTCGCGGCTTTCATCCCTTCGATGATGACGCCCGGCGTCGTCGCCGACAGCGCAGCGAAAATGCCTCCGCTGTGAAACCAGCGCACGCCGCCCGCCATGATCGTTTTCCAGTCGAAATCGCCCGCCTTCAACTTCGCTGCCGCTTCGTTGCTGCGGTTGTAGAAGACGACGGGCGCACGGACTCCCAATCCCTGATCGCTGAAGACCGTGGCCATGTTCGGCCCGTGAACGCCATCGTGATCGAATCGCTTGTAAAACGGCTTGACCCCCATCGCCCGGACTCGCTCGGCGATCAAGTCGCCGACCGGGTAGTTGACCATCGCCGAGGCGACGCCCGTGTTGAGGCGAAAGCAATCCGACAAATTGGCCGCGACGTTGAATTCGCCGCCGCTGACGTGAATCCGGCACTCAGTCGCCTTGCGAAACGGGATGATCCCCGTGTCGAGTCGATGCACGAGGGCACCGAGAGAAAGCAAATCCAGCGCACCGCTGGAGGGAACGTTCAACATGTTGACTCCTTCAAAAACGAGCCGTCACCACGGCTCGATTGACACGCACAACTAAATCAAGGCACACTACGAACGCACGCTGGTTCCTTGCGACCGGCGGCATGATAACGAACGCAGAAACGCATCTCAAACGCTGCCTGAAGGGGACGTCATGGCCGACAAATTCGAAACTCGATGCCGCATGCTGGCTGTTTGCCTGGCGAGTTGGATCGTCCTTGGCGCAGCAACCGCTGCTCAGGCTGCGGATTCCGATGATGAAATCATCGCGGAGATCAACCGGCTGGTCCGGCAGGGATGGGAACAGAACAAAGTCACGCCGTCGAAGCGTTGCGAAGACGGAGAATTCGCCCGCCGCGTATCGCTGGACGTGATTGGGAGGATTCCCACGCTGGAACAACTCGGCGAGTTCTTCGAGGACACCAGCCCGACAAAACGTCGCGACTTCGTGAACAAGTTACTCGACGATCCTGACTATGTGACCAATTGGTCGACGATCTGGGCGAACATGCTGGTCGGTCGCGGCGGACGCAACAACCGCGCGGGGCGGCCTCTCCTGGAAGCGTGGTTGCGGCGGTCTCTGTACAAGAATCAGGCGTACAACCAGTTCGCGTTTGATCTGATTTCCGCGGAGGGGGACAGCGACGAAAATGGGGCTGTGAATTTCCTGAGCGCTCACTTGAACGATGGGGCAGTCCCGGCGACCGCGATCACCTCCCGAATTTTTCTCGGCTTGCAAGTGCAATGCACGCAGTGTCACAACCACCCGTTCAACGATTGGAAGCAGTCGCAGTTCTGGGGGATGAACGCCTTCTTCCGTGGCACGCGGGCACAGCGTCAGGGTACGGATCGCGGCGACATCGTGCTGACCGACAACCCGGCCACGGCGCTCGTATTCTTCGAAAAACGAAGCGGCATTCAGGAAGCCGTGCAGCGGCAGTTCGTGGATGGTTCAAAGGTTGATGTCGGAGAATTGGAGCTCGACCAACCCCGAAAGCAACTGGCCAAGTTGGTCACAGACCCAACGAAACCGTTTTTGACACAGACACAGGTCAATCGGGTGTGGGGGCACCTCTTCGGATACGGATTCACAAAACCTGTCGATGACATGGGTCCGCACAATCCGCCATCGAACGCGGAACTCGTCAATTACCTGTCCGATCAGTTCACGAAGGGTGGCTTCGACAACAAACGGCTGATCCGCTGGATCACCGCCAGCGAAGCGTACAGTCTGAGCAGCCAGCCGGGCAGCGCCAACAAGGACGACGACCCCGCGGCCGGCAACACGCCGCTGTTCAGCCGGATGTACCTCAAGAATTTCACGGCCGAGCAACTCTACGATTCGCTGATCGTGGCCACCGACGCGCACAAGGCGAACCGCAACGCCGATGCCGCCGAGAATCAACGACGCGATTGGCTGAACCAATTCATTCGGACGTTCGGGACGGACGATAACGCGGAGACAACATCGTTCAACGGCACGATCACGCAGGCTTTGCTGATGATGAACGGCGATCTGATCGCCAGCGCGACGGGTGATGCCAAGGGGAGTTTTTTGAGAAAATTGCTGGAAGAAGACGCTCGTAAACTTCCCACCGTCCGCAAGAAGTCGCCGACATCAGCGACTGTCGCGAAGAAGCCCGCAGGCAAACCGTCCGGCAGTTCGTCGGCGAAGGCCCCGCCCGCCCTGCAACGAAAGATCGACCAGCTCTACCTCGCTTCACTCTGCCGGACACCGACAGACGAAGAACTGCGGCGGATCAACGACGTGTTCCAAGAGGCTGGCACGCGCGACCCAATCGCGGGATTGCAGGACCTGTTCTGGGCGATCCTGAACTCGAACGAGTTCATCATCAACCATTGAAGTGAAGGCAGAAGTATGAAGGCAGAAGGATGAAGCCGTATTCATGGAGGTGCCTTCACGAGTCTCGTCGTCTGACGAATTGTTCCGGGCTTGCCTCGTCACCATTCGACCACCTTCTGCCTACTGCCTTCTGCCCTCTGTGTCCTCTGCCTTCCCACTTCACCATCGACTCAGATGTCTGCTACACTCCGCCCGACTTTTTTGACCGTCGGAGGAGTGTGTGATGGCTCGGTTGGTGCAGGCTGATTTGGACAATTTGAACAGCGCGATGGAGTCGCGTTCGCCGCAGGAATTGCTGACCTGGGCGAAGGAAACGTTTGGCGCACGGGTTGCCATTTTGTCGGCCATGCAACGTGCGGGGGCAACCGTCTGTCACATGGCGTACGCGACGGGCGTGACGATGGACGTCGTGTTCGTGGACACGGGTGTGTTGTTTCAGGAGACACTGATCACTCGCGACCGGATTGCCACGGAATACGGATTGAACGTCGTTACTCTCTCGCCCGATGAAACGATGGAGGACCAAACCAAACGACTGGGGGTGCTTTATTTGTCGGCCGAAGGACAGCAACAATGCTGCGAGATGCGGAAGTCGGCCCCGTTAATGAAAGCTTTCGGCAGGTACGACGCACTCGTGGCCAGCCTGAGACGAGGCGATGGTGGACGACGATCCAAAGTCCCAATTCTCGCGATTGACCAGAAGATGAACTGTCTGCGTGTCAACATCCTGGCAAACGTCAGCAACGAGCAGTTGGAACAGTATCTCGCCGAGCACAACGTGATCGTCAATCCGCTGCACTCCCAAGGCTACGCGACGATCGGTTGCAATCGCTGCACAACGCCGGTGCTGCCCGACGAACCCAAGCGTGCCGGACGCTGGCGACACCTCGGACCGTGGGCGGCGTACTGCGGGATCAACCCGACCGACGTTGACCGGGGTGATGAAGCGGTTGACCTGCCGCAGGAATTGATCGACCGCATTCTGGGTCGCAAGACGGACTTCGTGATCTAGTCCTGGCCGTGACGGCAGTTCGGAACGTCCGCAGACTGCGGCGCTGTGGCGACGCATTGTAACGGTTCGACGGAATGGCACGGCTGCTGTTTCCACGCCAGATCATGGGCTTTTTCGCGTGTCTTGCAGGGGGTGGACGAATCCATTAGAACCTCCCCAGTCACGGCGTCTTGGCCCGTTCAAGATGACGTGTTCCCAGCCCCGCTCGCGCCTCGGCGAGGCGTTCGAGTGATTGCGTTGGTGTTGATCTTCACCGAATCGCCCTGAGCGGTTCGATCGGGCTTCCGCCCTTTGATGAATGGAAGCTGCGTGGCCTCGCGTCACCGCGCTTCGCCTCGAATGACGATTCCCATGAGAAAGTGTCTGCGATGACGAGTGAACTGTTGGACAATCCGCACGTGAGCGGCGATGTGGGCGAAGCCGCCGAATGGGCCGAGTCGCTGGACGACGTGCTGCATCGCGAGGGGCCGGAGCGCGTCCGCCAACTCCTCGTCATGTTGCAAGAGCAGGCGTACCGGCGCGGCGTGACGATCCCGTTCACGGCCAACACACCGTACATCAACACGATCCCGGCCGATCAACAGCCGCGATATCCTGGCAACCGGGAAATTGAACGGCGGATCAAAAGCGTCATCCGCTGGAATGCGATGGCGATGGTCGTGCGCGCCAACCGGAACCCACAGGTGAAGGGAATCGGCGGGCACATTTCCACATTCGCGTCGTCCGCGACTCTTTATGAAGTGGGCTTCAACCATTTCTTCCACGCGCCGTCGGAAGGTCATTCCGGCGACCTCGTGTACTTTCAGGGACATGCGTCACCCGGAATGTACAGCCGCGCGTTCTTGGAAGGGCGGTTGACGGAAAAACACCTCGGCAACTTCCGCCGCGAACTCGAAGCAGGGGGCGGCCTGTCGTCGTATCCGCACCCGTGGTTGATGCCGGATTTCTGGCAGTTCCCCACGGTGTCGATGGGACTCGGTCCGCTCTGCTCGATTTATCAGGCGCGATTCTTGAGATACCTCCACAACCGCGGCATCTTGGACACCGCACAGTCTCACGTGTGGTGTTTCGTCGGCGACGGTGAGGTCGACGAACCCGAAACGTTGGGCGCCATCACGCTAGCGTCGCGGGAAAAATTGGACAATTTGATTTGGGTCGTGAACTGCAACCTCCAGCGGCTGGATGGACCGGTGCGCGGGAATGGCAAGATCATTCAAGAACTCGAAGCCGCGTTTCGCGGAGCCGGTTGGAATTGCCTGAAAGTGGTGTGGGGCGGCGGCTGGGATCCGTTGCTGGCCCGTGATCAGAATGGCCTGCTGGTCCACCGCATGGGCGAGGTCGTGGACGGGCAGTATTCAAAGTACGTCGTCGAAAACGGAGCCTACATTCGCGACCACTTTTTTGGAGCTCATCCCGAACTGCGGGGGATGGTCGATCATCTGACCGACGACCAGCTTCACAAACTGAATCGCGGTGGGCACGACCCGGAGAAAGTTTTCGCCGCGTACAAAGCCGCCGTCGAGTTTGCCGGAGCACCGACGGTAATCCTGGCCAAAACGATCAAGGGTTACGGCCTGGGCGAAAGCGGCGAGGGACGCATCGCGACGCACAACCAGAAAACGCAAGACGAAGAGGAGCTTCGCGAGTTCCGGTCGCGCTTCGGAATTCCGATCTCCGACGAAGATGTCTCGGATGCCCCGTTCTATCGGTTCCCGGAAGGGAGTCCCGAACACGAGTATCTTCAGGAGCGACGCAAATCACTTGGCGGTTATCTGCCGCAGCGAACCAACCGGGCGGCCAAGCTGGAAATCCCGCCGCTCGAAGCGTTGCTCAAGCCGGTCAACGACGCGAAGGAAGCGTCCACGACGATGTCCCTGCTGAAGATCATTCAGGCGATGCTGCGTCACAAGCCGATCGCGAAACACATCGTCCCGATCATCCCCGACGAAGCACGGACGTTTGGGTTCGAGAGCCTGTTCATGCAGTGCAGCATCTACGCGCACGCCGGCCAATTGTACGAACCGATCGACAAGCCGATCGGCGGCAGCACAATCATGTACTACAAAGAAGCCAAGAACGGTCAGGTTCTCGAAGAGGGAATCAACGAAGCCGGCGCGATGGGTTCGTTTGTCGCTGCGGGAACCGCGTACGCGAATCTCGGCGTGAATATGATCCCGATCTACGTTTACTACTCGATGTTCGGCTTTCAGCGCGTCGGTGACCTGATCTGGCTGGCGGCCGATTCGCGCTGCAAGGGTTTTCTGGTCGGCGGCACCGCTGGCCGGACGACGCTCAACGGCGAGGGGCTCCAGCACGAGGATGGTCACAGCCATCTGGCGGCGGCAGCAGTCCCGAACCTCATCGCGTACGACCCGGCCTACGGC
Organism: Planctomycetales bacterium; assembly: GCA_016235885.1. GTDB lineage: Bacteria > Planctomycetota > Planctomycetia > Planctomycetales > Planctomycetaceae > JACRIH01. Next base: position 13,032 of record JACRIH010000176.1, read on the forward strand.
TACGAACTCGCCGTCATCGTTCACGATGGCCTGCACCGGATGTACGAGAACGACGAATCGGTCTTCTACTACATCACGACGTACAACGAAGAATACGAAATGCGGGAGATGCCCGTCGGCGTCGAAGACGGCATCCGTCGCGGCATGTACAAGCTGAGCAGTCGGAGTGTCCCCAAGTCGCCGTCGCGCCCGCAACTGTTCGGCAGCGGTTCGTTACTTCGGCACGCCGTCGAGGCGCAGGAAATCCTCGCGACCAAATTCAAAATCGCGAGCGATGTCTGGAGCGTCACCAGCTACAAGGAACTGCGACGCGACGCGCTCGAAGTCGAGCGGTGGAACATGCTCCACCCCGACTCGAAGCCGAGAACGAGCTATGTCCAGCAACAACTCGCCGGGACAAAGGGGCCGTACATCGCGACCTCGGATTACATGAAACTCCTCGCCGATCAAATTCGCCAGTGGGTACCCGGCACGTATGTCACGCTGGGGACCGACGGCTTCGGACGCAGCGAAAGCCGGGAAGCTCTTCGCCGCCACTTCGAAATCGACGCAGCCCACATGGCCTTCGCCACGCTCAGCACGCTGCATCGTGAAGGCAAGGTCGACAAGAAAACCATCCGGCGGGCGATCAAAGAACTCAACATCGATCCCGAGAAGATCGACCCAGTGAAGGCGTGACCATTCGTAGAACGAAATCCATTTCGTTCCGCCGAAGAACGGCCCCAGTTCCGCTCCCGCCACGAGAATCGAAAGCCACAACCGCACTACCTTGAAAACGAACGGAATGAATTCCGTTCTACGAACCACATGGCCATCGAATTCAAACTCCCCAGCCTCGGACAAGGTGTGACCAGCGTGGACGTCGGGAGTCTGCTGGTCGCCGCCGGAGACACGATCGATGCCGATCAGGAAGTGATCGAGATCGAAACGGAAAAGGCCGTCGTGCCGCTGCCGTGTCCGCACGCGGGGAAGATCGTCAAGCTGCACGTCAAGGTGGGGGACAAGGTCTCGGAAGGTGCGGTGCTGCTGACGCTGGAACCGATCGCCACCGCCACCACCGCCGCACCGAAAGCTCCCGTTGTTCAACCCGTCGCCCCCAAAGTTGCGCCACCGACTCCGGTGGTTGAATCTTCCAAACCGATTCCGGTAGCCGCTTCAACACCGGCGTCCGTTGTGTCACCAGCCGCGGTCACGGCTCCGGTCGCTTCCACCGCGCCCGCGAGCGACGCCGCCCCGCCACCACCGGCTGGACCTGCCACGCGGCGAATGGCTCGCGAATTGGGAGTCGAACTACGCCGCGTCAAGGGAACCGGTCCAGGCGGAAGAATCACAGCCGACGACTTGCACGCGTTCGTGCGGCATTCGCTCGGTTCGGCGTCGCCCCTGGTGGCCACATCCGGCGCGATCGTCATCCCGCCGCTCCCCGATTTCACGCACTTCGGGCCGATCGAACGGCAGCCGATGAGCAAGCTGGGCAAGGCGTCGGCGGCGAATCTCAGTCTGGCGTGGCAGATCATCCCGCACGTCACACAGCACGAAACGGTCGATATCACGGAACTCGAAGCCAGTCGCAAACGATTTGCGCAGGCGGAAGGCGCACCCAAGGTCACGATGACCGTGCTGGCGATGAAGGCGATCGTCGCCGCGCTCAAATCATTCCCGCAATTCAATTCGAGCTACGATGCGACTTCCGGTGACATCGTGTTCAAGCGGTACTTCCACATCGGCGTCGCGGTCGACACCGAGCATGGGTTGGTCGTGCCAGTGCTGCGCAACGTGGACCAGAAGACCGTGCTCGCCCTCGCTGCCGAACTGACCGACTTGTCGCATCGCGCCCGTTCCCGTCGGTTGCAAATCAGCGACATGCAGGGCGGCTGCTTCACGATCACCAACCTCGGCGGCATCGGCGGTTCGTTCTTTACGCCGATCGTGAACTATCCCGAAGTCGCGATTCTCGGCATGTCGCGCGCCACGCAACAATACGTCATCCGTAACGGCCAGCCGGAAATCCGCCTGATGCTGCCCTTGTCGTTGTCGTACGACCATCGCGTGATCAACGGCGCCGATGCGGCTCGCTTTGTCGTCAAACTGTCCGGCCTGCTTTCCGATCCGTTCCAGTTGCTGAGCGAAGCCTAGCTTTTCGACACCGCGATCAATCACCGCGGCCGAAACGCAACCGAAAACGTTTTTAGCCACGGATGAAACACGGATGAAACACGGACACGAGGCAGACAAGGGCAGTCGCCAATATCAAATCCGTGTTCAATCCGTGTTTCATCCGTGGCCCCCCAAAAAAAACCGCGCACGCCGACAAGAAGCTGCGGCTTGGCAGTACCATCCCTCCAATTGAGTTGAGACCAAGTTCATGTCCACAGGCATTCCCGAAACAGATTTGGTCGTGATTGGTGCCGGACCGGGCGGATACCCGGCCGCGTTTGAAGCCGCCGATCACGGTTTGAAGGTGACGCTGATCAACGCCGAACCGCGACCGGGTGGCGTGTGCCTCAACCGCGGGTGCATTCCGTCGAAGGCTCTGCTGCACGTCGCGAAGGTGATCAACGAAGCGAAGGACTCCTGCCACTGCGGGGTGACGTTTACAACCCCGAAGATCGACATCGACGTGCTGCGGAAGTTCACCGACGACGTCATAGGCAAGCTGTCCGGCGGGATTGGCGAACTGTCGAAGCGGCGGAACGTCACGCTGATCGAAGGCCGAGCCACGTTTGCCGACTCGCGCACGGTCAGCATCCAGCATGCAAACGGCACGATCAGCCAGCTCAAATTCAAACACGCGATTCTCGCAACCGGTTCGACACCCGCCGTGCCGGCGATCTTTCAGAAGAACGACCCGCGTGTGATGGACTCGACGGGTGCGCTGCTGCTGGCCGACATTCCCAACCGCCTGCTGGTGATCGGCGGCGGCTACATCGGTCTCGAAATGGGAACCGTTTACGCGGCGCTGGGTTCGAAAGTCGTGGTCGTGGAAATGACCGACGGGTTGCTCCCTGGAGCCGACCGCGAACTCGTCCGTCCGCTTCAGAAGCGACTCGAAACGGCGTTCGAAAAGATTCTCCTCAGCACAAAGGTTGAAAGTCTTGACGTGACGAAGGACGGCGTCGCCGCGACTTTGTCGGCCGATGGGAAATCGTTCGTCGAGAAATTCGACCGCGTGCTCGTGTCGATCGGCCGCCGTCCGAACAGCCAGAACCTCGGGCTGGAGAAAACGAAGGTGCAGATCGATGACAAGGGGTTCATCAAGGTCGACCACCAGCGACGCACTGGCGATCCGAACATCTTCGCGATCGGCGACGTGGCTGGCGAACCGATGCTCGCACACAAAGCAACTCGGGAGGCCAAGGTCGCGGTCGGAGCCATTCTCGGCGAAAAAACGTCGTTCGACAACCGGGCCATCCCAGCCGTCGTGTTCACTGATCCCGAAATCGCATGGTGCGGCCTGACCGAAACGCAGGCGAAGGCGCAGAACATCGAAGTGGCCGTCGCCCGCTTCCCGTGGGGTGCATCGGGCCGGGCCATGACGATTGGCCGAACCGAGGGACTGACGAAACTCCTGTTCGATCCGAAGACGCAGCGCGTGCTCGGCGTCGGCATTGTCGGTCCCGGCGCGGGCGAACTCATCGCCGAAGGAGTGATCGCCGTTGAAACGGCCGCCGTGGCCCGCGACCTCACCGACAGCATTCACGCGCACCCCACGCTGTCCGAAACCCTGATGGAAGCCGCCGAGGCCGCGTTCGGTCAGGCCACGCACATGTACCGCCCCAAGCGGTGAACTTCGTGATACCTTTGTGTTCATCGTGCCTTCGTGGTTAACTTCTCTGGCTCTCCGCCTGGCGTGGTGAGGAACAAGTATCTCACGCAGAGGCGCGGAGTTCGCGGAGCAAACCCAATTTCAGTTTTCTTCAACCTCTGCGGACACTGCGCCTCTGCGTGAGACCTTTCGAGGATTTGCCAGATTCAACACGGGTGGCGGAGATTCTCGTCTCTTGAACCGCTGATACATTTCGATACGAAGGACTCGCACGATGATCCCGCTGACCTGCTTGCCACGCTGCGTTCTGCTGTTCACTTTGTCGTTGGCCGTGTGGCCGTCCATCGGCCGAACGGCGGAACCTCTCGACCCCGCGAAGGCCAAGGCTGATCCGGACGGGAAGCTACTGTGGTACGACATACGGGAACTCGGTGTGGAAGGTCAGGGATGGAGCGATGTCGAGTCGCCATTCGACCGGCTGCCGAAGAAGGCGAAGGGAGTCGTGCGCGATGCGGTGTGGGGGTTGAGTCGCGATTCGGCGGGGATGGCGGTGCGATTCGTCACGGACGCGACGACGATTCACGCGCGGTGGACGCTGCGATCCGAACGTCTCGCCATGCCGCACATGGCGGCGACCGGAGTCAGCGGTCTCGATTTGTACGCGAAGACGGATGACGGGCGGTTGCACTGGCTGGCCGTGGGGCAACCGAAAGTGTTTCCGACGAATCAGGCCGCACTCGCCAGCGGACTGCCGGCGGGGAAACGCGAATACCTCGTGTACCTGCCGCTGTACAACGGCGTCACGTCGGTCGAGATTGGAATCGACAAACAGCACAGCTTCGCCAAAGCCGACACGCGGCCGGAGACGCATCGCCAGCCAATCCTGTTCTACGGCACGTCGATCACGCATGGGGCGTGTGCCTCGCGGCCGGGGATGTGTCACCCGGCGATCCTTGGTCGGCGGTTTGATCGGCCGGTGATCAACCTCGGTTTCTCTGGGAACGGTCGCATGGAACCCGAGGTCGCGAAGCTGCTGGCCGAACTCGACCCGTGCGTGTACGTCCTCGATTGCCTCCCAAACATGCAGGCGGCCGAAGTCGCGGAACGGACTGAACTATTCGTCAAGACTTTGCGCGAGGCCCGTCCAACCACGCCGATTCTCCTCGTCGAAGACCGCAGTTATGCGGATTCGTTTCTGATCGCGTCCAAGCGCACCCGCAACCTCGACAGCCGCGCCGAGTACCGCAAGGCGTACGACCGCCTCAAAGTCGCGGGTGTGCAACACCTGTCGTACCTCGAAGGTGAAGGATTGCTCGGCGATGACGGCGATGGAACAGTGGACAGTTCGCATCCGAACGACTTGGGATTTGCCAGGCAGGCGGATGCGACGGAGAAGGTGCTGCGGACAGTCTTGCGGAATTGATGGGAATGAAGACAGTGTGCCCTACCGAACTACAGCAGGAACGGAGGTACGTTCGTTGGTTCTTCCTTCCAGCGGCGACAATGGTCGTCTGTTTTGCCACCCTGTCCGCCCTTGAGCTTCGAGAGCATCCACCATCAGCGTTGCTTGGGCGACTGGCATGGTACGTCTGCCTCGGTTCCATCCTCTTGGCAGCCCTGATGTGTTCCCTCGCGATTTGGAACTATCCAGAGTTGTCGATCCTTCGGCGGCTATTCTGGAATTTGACAACTTTGGTGCTGATTGCAGTTGAGGTCGTAGTCTCTTTCATACTGTGTGTCTTTGTCTTCGGATGGATTTCGCTAGCGCGGTCCGGGTTTCAAGGCATTTTCTGATTCGCAATGGACGACTTCCAAACCACCCACTGGAGTCTCGTCGTCGCTGCCGGCCAGCGATTGTCGCCGCAGTCTGATCGGGCGTTGTCGGAGTTGTGCCGGAAGTATTGGCTCCCGCTGTACGGTTACGTGCGGCGACGTGTGACCGATGTCCACGAGGCGCAGGATCTCACACAGGATTTCTTTTGCCGCGTGCTGGAACGCAATTTCTTCGCGGCGGCCGATCCGGGGCGGGGACGGTTTCGGGCGTTCTTGCTCACGTCGCTCAAGCATTTTCTGGCGAACGAATGGGAGAAGGGGCGGACGCAGAAGCGTGGCGGTGGTTTGAGCGTGATCGAACTCGATTTCGCCGTGGGCGAATCGCGACTGAGTCTCGAACCGGCGCACGAGGAAACCCCCGAGCGGTTGTTCGACCGGCAATGGGCGCTGACGTTGCTTGATCTGGTTCTGGCGCGGTTGCGGATCGAGTTTCGCGAGGCGGGCAAGGAGGATCAGTTCGAGCAGCTCAAACCGTTTTTGTCGGGGGCGCGAGAGCGATCCGGTGAAAACTATGTCGATGTCGGTCGGGCTGCGGGGATGACAGCGGAGGCGGTCAAAGTGGCCGCGCATCGGTTGCGGCAGCGGTATCGCGAGTTGCTGAGGGCGGAGATCGCTCAGACCGTGGCTCAACCCGGTGACGTCGATGACGAAATCCGCGATCTGTTTCACGTGCTTGGTTCGTGAGGCAGCGCGGGGGAAGTCGTACTCCCTCTCCCCATTGGGGAGCGGGTTGGGGGTGAGGGGAGGTACAGGCGTCTCTCGAATTGGACTTGCAAAACCGCGCGGACCGCCCCTCACCCCCGACCCCTCTCCCTAAAAGGGGAGAGGGGAGGTTCGATCATTGATTGAGAATCCGACGGAATTCGCGTAACGATTGTCGAGCGATCCGGTAGAACAGGGTGCAGGCCAACCCGAATCGTGATTACGGAGCGTACAAAATGCCTCTCAACCCACGCTGTCCCAGTTGTGGAACGCTGTTGCCCTCCAGTTCACCCGAGGAGTTGTGCCCGCGCTGTCTGATGAAAGCCGGTCTGCACACCGAAGTCACCGTGCTCAGCGACGAGGCGAAGGCCGCGTCGGGCCGGTCGTCGAATGGGTTCACGCCGGCGGACATTGCGGAAATGAACGCGGTGTTTCCACAGTTCGAGTTCATCGAATTGCTCGGACGCGGCGGAATGGGGGCGGTGTACAAGGCGCGGCAGAAGGATTTGGATCGCCTTGTCGCGGTGAAGGTGTTGCCGAAAGAGCTGGCGCAGTCGCCGGGATTCGCCGAGCGTTTTTCTCGCGAAGCGCGGGCGCTGGCGAAGCTCACCCATCCGCACATCGTCACTGTTCACGAGTTCGGTCAGGCGGGCGGACTGTTTTTTCTGGTGATGGAGTTCGTGGACGGTGTCAACCTGCGGCAGGCATTTCAGGCGGGACGACTCACGCCAGAACAGGCTCTGGAGATCGTACCGCAGATTTGCGACGCGCTGCAGTTCGCACACGAAGAGGGGATCGTCCACCGCGACATCAAGCCGGAAAACATTTTGCTGGACAAACGCGGTCGCGTGCGGATCGCGGACTTTGGCTTGGCCAAGTTGCTCGGCAAGACGGAATCCGAGCCGACTTTGACCGGGCAGTATCAAGTCATGGGAACGCTGCGGTACATGGCTCCCGAGCAGATGGAAGGCTCGCACGACGTTGACCATCGAGCCGACATTTTTTCGCTGGGCGTCGTGTTTTACGAAATGCTCACCGGCGAACTGCCCGTCGGACGGTTTGCCCCGCCGTCACAGAAAGTTCGCGTGGACGTGCGGCTGGACGAGGTTGTGCTGCGAGCGCTGGAACAGAAACCGGAACAGCGCTACCAACACGCCAGCGAAATGAACACGCACCTCGAATTGTTGCGTGGGTTGTCACCGATCGCACTGCGGCGAGCATTCGGGATGGAATACAAATCGAAGGCGACGCTGTTTGGCTGGCCGCTCGTCCACATTTGTTTTGGCATCGACCCGCAGACCGGTCGCAAGCGAGTGGCAAAGGGTGTGGTCGCCATCGGCGACGCGGCGATCGGCGTGTTCGCGTCCGGCGGCCTTGCGATGGGCGGGGTGACGTTCGGCGGAATGAGTGTTGGACTGATTTCATTTGGAGGACTCGCTGCGGGATTGTTAGCCATTGGTGGTTTGGCGTTCGGTGGCTTCGCGTGGGGTGGCTGCGGTGTCGGAGTCATCGCCATGGGAGGTATGGCGGCGGGCTACTATGCCTTCGGTGGCGCTGCGTTCGGAGCACACACGCTCAGCAGCCAGGGCCGCGATCCCGTAGCCGCCGCATTCTTTGAGCCGTGGGCGTATCAGTGGACCAAATGGCTGACGTGGATGTGCGTGGTCCTCCCGCTCGCCAACCTGCTGGTATTTCTCGTCGTGTGGTTGGTGATGCGTCGCGTACAGCGTGGACAGACGAAGTGACACGTTCGATAGCGTGAGATCGTCGCAGGCGAAGTTGCTGAGACGTGCGCCCCTCACCCCCTGCGGGGGGGGTGAGGGAGGACTTATCGGTCGATCGACTTGCGGGTGAACACCCGCTCTTCGCGCGCTCCCAAGATGGCTCGAATGTCGTCCTGGTCGAGCATCTCTTTCTCAAGCAGACCTTTGGCGATCTGGTCCAGCTTCTCGCGGCTCGTCGTGAGCATCTTGGTGGCGCGGTCGGCGGCGTCGATCAGGAACCGCTGGACTTCCTGATCGATGATTCTAGCGGTTTCCTCGCTGAACTCACGCATCTCGTGAATCTCTTTACCGAGGAACGGGTGTTCTTCGCCCTGCCGGAACGCGACCGGACCGATCACTTCGCTCATGCCCCAGTGACCGACCATGCGGCGGGCGAGTTGCGTCGCGCGTTTCAAGTCGTCTTCGGCACCGGCGGTGTACTCGTTGAAAATCATCTTCTCAGCCGCGCGGCCGCCGAGCATCATCACGAGCTGGTCGTGCAGTCGCTTCTCGCCGACGCTGTAGCGCTCCTCCTCGGGCACAAGCTGCGTGACGCCGAGCGCCCGGCCGCGCGGAATGATCGTGACTTTGAACACCGTGTCCGTTTCCGGCAGCAGCCAGGCGAGCAGGGCGTGACCGGCCTCGTGGTAGGCGGTCATTTCCTTTTCGTGCTCGTTCAGAATCTCTTCGCGCTTGGCACCCATCAGAACTTTGTCACGAGCGTAGTCGAAGTCGTGGCGGTCGACGGCGTTCTTGCCCAAGCGGGCTGCTTCGAGGGCCGCTTCGTTGACGAGGTTTTTCAGATCGGCACCGGAAAACCCGATCGTTCCGGCGGCGATCATTTCCAAATCGACCGTGTCGGACAGTGGAACTTTTCGTGTGTGGACTTTCAGCACGCCCAACCGGCCGGCTTTCGTCGGGCGATCGATCGTGACGTGCCGATCGAACCGGCCGGGACGTAGCAGCGCCGGGTCGAGCACATCCGGGCGATTCGTGGCCGCCAGGACGATCACGGACTCCGTCTGCTGGAACCCGTCCATCTCGCTGAGGATTTGATTGAGCGTTTGCTCGCGTTCATCGTGACCGCCACCGAATCCGGCTCCGCGCACGCGACCGACCGCGTCGATCTCGTCGATGAACAGAATACACGGTGCCGATTCCTTCGCGGTCTTGAACATGTCCCGCACGCGGCTGGCTCCCACACCGACGAACATCTGGATGAACTCGGACCCGTTGATGGAAAAGAACGGCACACCCGCTTCGCCGGCTGTCGCGCGGGCGAGCAACGTCTTGCCCGTTCCCGGCGGCCCCATCAGCAACACACCCTTGGGGATTCGAGCACCCAGCCGCTCGAACTTCGAAGCGTCCTTCAGGAATTCGACGATCTCCTGCAACTCGTGTTTCGGCTGCTCCATACCCGCCACGTCGGCAAATGTGTTCTGTTGATCGGAGGGTTGGAATCGCTTGGCTGGGCTGCGGATGAAGCCGCCCATCATTCCGCCCATCGGGTCGGCGGTGCGGCGCATCATGAACCACAGGAAAGCCATCAGCGCCACGACCGGCAACACCATGACCAGCATCATTCCCATGCCAAGGCCGGACTCCAGCTTGTCCGCCTTGATCTCGATGCCCTCTTTCCGCAGCAGCGGCAACAATTCGGGATCGTCCGCCGGCGGCAGGATGGTGGAGAATTGATCCTTGTACGGGTGACCGGTTTTGGTATCGGTCGGAGCCTTCTTCCACGTGCCACGGACGATCTGCCGGTCGACGTAATGCAAGTCCTTGACGTTCCC
>JACRIH010000177.1 GCA_016235885.1 Planctomycetales bacterium
GATTCTTGAATTCGGTCAATTGACAGTCTCCGAAGCGAGAGTTACTATCCTCGACTTTCCGCCACCTGCGGCGGATGGTTTTGATTCCAAAACACGGCTGGCTGTGGGGTTGAGTTGACAGCCGTTTGAAGTTTACTAGGCAGCTTGTGGCATTAGGTTGAGGGTTGTCCGAGTGGCTGGAAAAAAGCAAGAACAAATTCGAATTCGCATGGAAGCTTATGATCATTCCGTGCTGGACCAGTCTGCGGCAGAAATCGTTGATACCGCCAAGCGGACTGGCGCTGTGGTGCATGGACCAATCCCGCTTCCAACTCGGATCGAGCGTTACACGGTTTTGCGGAGTCCGCACATTGACAAGAAGTCTCGCGAGCAGTTCGAGATTCGAACGCACAAGAGATTGATTGATATCATTCAGCCGACCGGCAAGACGATTGACGCTCTCAACAAGTTGTCGTTGCCTGCGGGCGTTGATATCAAAATCAAGGCTTCTGCGGCGGGGAACTGAAATCGGTTCTCGAACGACGGCGGCTTCGAGGTTTCGAGGCCGACTTCGCGGGTTACCTTCACGGGGTGCGGCTCTTCCCGGCAGGTGCTTTGGATGTTCTGTGATCGGTGTGTTTGGTGGGATTGACCGGAAGACTAACTATGGCTCTGGGCATACTCGGACGGAAGGTTGGGATGACGCAGGTCTACGATACGAACGGGGACGTTGTTTCCGTCACCGCGATCGAGGCCGGCCCCTGCACGGTGCTGTTGGTGCGAACGGCGGACCGGGACGGTTATTCGGCCGTCCAGCTTGGTTTCGCCGACAAGCCGCGGCGCCTCGCGATTCGTAGCGAGCGCGGACATGTGGTGCAACTCGCCAGCAAGCGTTCCAAGAAGTTGGCGGCGGCTGGTGTCGCTCCCGTGCCCAAGGCCGATTGCGAACCGCAGCGGTTCGTTCGCGAAGTGCGACTCGAAACGGGCGACGCGGAATATCAGGTCGGTCAGAAGCTCACGGTGGAAGCGTTCAAGGACGTGGCTTGGGTGGACGTGGTGGGCACGTCGAAGGGACGCGGCACAGCGGGCGTGATGAAGCATTACGGGTTCGGTGGATTGCCGGCCAGCCATGGCGTGAAGCGACACCATCGCGCTTCGGGTAGCGTTGGATCGCACGGTTGTGATCGTGGTCACAGTGGAAAGATCAAGCGCGGCAAGCGGATGGCCGGCCGTTTTGGTGCCGAGCGGCGAACTGTTCGCAATCTCCGCTTGGTGCGAGTGGACGAAGAAAACGGACTGTTGCTGGTTTACGGGGCGGTTCCCGGATTCAATGGCAGTTACGTCATGGTTCGCAAGGCCGACTAGGGTTTGATCGCAGAGTGGAGCAGCAATGATTTCTCTTCCAATACAGGATGCTTCTGGCCAACAGGTCGGTGTCTACGAATTTGACCCGAGCGAGTTGGCCTCTGGGATCAACAAGCAGCTGCTGCACGATGTCGTGGTGATGTACCAAACCAATCTGCGGTTGGGGTCCGCCCAAACCAAGAGCCGTGGAGACGTCAAGGGCTGCAAGAAGAAGATGTACAAGCAAAAGGGGACCGGTCGGGCTCGCATGGGTAACAAGCGAACTCCGATGCGGCGCGGTGGCGGTCATGCATTTGCCAAGAAACCAAAGGATTGGTCGTATCGGCTACCCAAGAAGGCTGTCGCGTTAGCAACGCGGATGGCGATCTTGGGTAAGTTCCAAGACAACGAAGTGACTATCCTCAATGATTTTAAGATGTCGGAAGTGAAGACGAAGCAGGTGGCGGGTCTCTTGAAAACATTGGGGCTGGCCGGAACTTCTTGTTTACTGACCACAGCCGGGCTTGACGGCGACGTTTGGCGAGCCGCCCGCAACATTCCAACGGTGGCTGTGAGTCCGGCTAACGAACTCAACGCCTACAAAGTGCTGCTACAAAAGAAGTTCGTAGTGACCAAAGCTGCGATGGATGAAATTCGGAACCGCGCCCAGCAAAGCTAACTGGCTTGATTCTGGCTTGCGAGGAAGGTGAGGTTGAGCGATGGCTGTTGTTTCGAAAGCCGGACTGAGTTTGGAGCCGCACCAGGTCGTGTTGCGACCATTAGTGACGGAAAAGGGGACGCACGTCTCGACGCGACATAACGCGTATGCTTTCGAGGTTCACCCGTCGGCCACAAAGACGGCAATTCGGGAAGCGGTGCAGGCACTGTGGAATGTTCGGGTTGTTGATGTCCGCACACAAAATCGTGTCGGCAAACCGCGGCGCACGAAAACTGGAATCTCGCAGACGCAACCTTGGAAGAAGGCGATCGTAAAGCTCCACGAAGACGACCAGATCAGCTTCTTCTAACCGCCAACGTGAGGGAATCATGGGCATTCGAGTTTATAAACCGACGAGTAACGGTCGCCGAAACTCTTCGGTGAGTGACTTCGCCGAAATCACCGACCGCAAGAAAAAGCCAGAAAAGTCGTTGCTCGTACCGCACAAGAAGCATGCGGGCCGCAACTTCCAGGGCAAAATTACCACGCGACACATCGGTGGCGGCCACAAGCAACAATACCGGGTGATTGACTTCAAGCGAAACACAAAGGACGGCGTCCCGGCCAGGGTTGCGTTTATTGAATACGATCCCAACCGCACCTGCCGAGTCGCATTGCTGCACTACGTGGACGGAGCCAAGGCGTATATTCTCGCACCGGAAGGATTGAAGGCGGGCGATCAAGTGCATAGCGGTTCCACCGCGGAGCCGAAGGTGGGTAACTGCCTGCCGCTCGAAAACATTCCACCCGGAATGTCGATTCACAATGTTGAAATGCAACCGGGGCGTGGCGGTCAACTCTGCCGGAGTGCCGGTGTCGCTGCAGTCATGAACGCTCGCGATGGAGAGTGGGCACAGATTACGCTGCCGTCAGGAGAGATTCGTCGAGTACCCAGCAAGTGTCGCGCGACAATCGGTCAAATCGGCAACCCAGACCACATGAATGTCGTCGTTGGTAAGGCTGGACGAACACGATGGATGGGTATTCGTCCGACGGTTCGTGGTTCGGCGATGAATCCGGTGGCTCACCGAATGGGCGGAGGCGAAGGTCGGCGAAACGGTGGTCGACATCCTTGCAGTGCGAATGGAAAACTGGCGAAGGGCGGACGGACACGCAAGCGTCGAAAGCCGAGTACAGCAGCGATTATTCGGCGTCGGAAATCACGGCGGTACGGACAACTCAAGCTCTAGGTTTTCGGTAACGCGTATGTTTTCTGACAGTTGAATCAGCGGTTCGATTTGCGAGGCAGTAGTGCTCTTCGGAGAGCGATCAGAGGAACATTGTAAATCCGGCTAAGTGGGTATGAGGTGGATGAATGGGTCGATCGTTGAAGAAGGGGCCGTTTGTCGATTCCAAGTTGCTCGCCAAGATCGCCAAACAGGCGAGATCTGGCAGCAAGGATGCGATCAAGACTTGGTGCCGTCGTTCCACGATCTCGCCAGATTTCATTGGACGTACATTTGCCGTACATAACGGGCGGGCGTTCATCAGCGTTTACATCACAGAGGAAATGGTCGGGCATAAGCTCGGGGAGTTCGCTCCGACTCGTGTTTTCCGAGGTCACGGCGGGAAGACAACCAAGAAGGCGGGTGACTCTTAATTCGGCTGAATGGCGGTGAATTTCGGTTTTCGCCCGATCGGTTGCCGAGACAGTTGCCTCGAAACTGTGGAATCAGATTGAGTTTCGTCGAGGAGCAGAGAGACGAGGACCACGATGGCATACAAAGCATCACATAATTTCGCTCGAATCGCGGCCAGCAAGGTCCGACCGTTTGCCACGTTGATTCGCGGTCGGCAGCTGTCCGACGGACTCAACATGCTCCGGTTTGAGCCTAATCGTGGTGC
>JACRIH010000174.1 GCA_016235885.1 Planctomycetales bacterium
CAGCACGAGTGACACGGCCAAAAACGCCGACGTCTTGAGTGGCGACTCCGACTGCTCGAACAATCGCCCCAAGTTCTCGAAGGATCGCACAAACCCGTTGAACAACCCGGTCAATCCGCTGACGCCGTCCTTGAAGATTTCGTCCTTCATCAGACCCCGCGACTCGATCTCCGACGATTTCTGGCCAGTGAGGAGTTGCAACCGGTCCTCGGCACGAGTTGGGCGCATGTCCGTAACGACGAACATCACGCCGCCCACCAAGGCGACCACGGCCACAAAAGCACAGATTGAGATAAGAAGTGGAGTCATGGCGAGGATTTTCGATGTTGGTCCCGTAGTTCTCGACTGCCCGAATGATTCTTCGCACGCAACGTTTATTCACCACATCACAACGGAGTACTCAGTACGGTCAGCGTCCGAGCACTCGGCCCGTGAACAGATTGGAAGGCAGGCGAATGTTGGCTGATTCAAACCGATCAATGAACGTGGGCCGGACGCCAGTGGCCTCGAAATGTCCGAACGCGCGGCCGTTTTCGTCGATGCCATCCTGCACGAACAGGAAGATGTCCTGCATGATGACCGTGTCTTGTTCGAGGCCCACGACTTCGGTGATGTGCGTCACCTTGCGGGGTCCGCCCTGCAACCGGTTGGACTGGATGATGAGGTCCACGGCAGCCGAGAACTGCTGTCGCAGAGCCTTGATCGGCAATTCCACCCCCCCCATGAGGATCATCGTTTCCAGACGCGACACGGCGTCGCGCGGCGAATTGGCGTGGATCGTGGTCAGCGACCCTTCGTGACCGGTGTTCATCGCTTGCAGCATGTCCAACGCCTCGCGACCGCGGCACTCACCAATGATGACCCGATCCGGACGCATGCGCAGTGAGTTCTTGACCAACTCGGTCGCGTTGACTCCCCCCTTGCCTTCGATGTTGGGTGGGCGAGTCTCCAGCCGCAGCACGTGCTCCTGTTGAAGTTGCAATTCGGCAGCGTCCTCGATCGTGATCACCCGCTGATCGTTTTGAATGAAGCTCGACAACGTGTTCAGTAGCGTCGTTTTGCCTGAGCCGGTGCCGCCGCTGATGATGATGTTCAGCCGGGCCTTAATCGCCGCTTCGAGCAGCATCACCATCTCGGGAGTGAATGCGCCGAACTTGAGCAGGTCTTCCAGCGAAAGCGGGTTCGCCCCGAATCGCCGAATCGTGAGCGATGGGCCGTCGAGCGCGAGCGGCGGGATAATCGCATTCAAACGCGAACCATCGGGCAGGCGGGCATCGACCATTGGCGACGTCTCATCGACGCGCCGTCCCACCTTCGAGACGATGCGGTCGAGAATCTGCATCAGGTGCGCGTTGTCGCGAAACACCACGTCCGACTTGATAATCCGCCCCTTCTTTTCGATGAACACCTTCTTGGGGCCATTGATCATGATGTCCGCGACACCCTGTTCCTTGAGCAGGATTTCAAGCGGGCCGAAGCCGAACGTTTCGTCCAGCACTTCTTCGATCAACCGTTCGCGTTCCGACCGGTTGAGCAGCGGGTTCTCCGTGTCGCACAGGTGTTCGACGACCAGGCGAATCTCGCGGCGCAAGGTGTCGCCATCGAGGTCTCCCAGCCGCGACAGATCGAGCTTGTCCACCAACTTGTTGTGGATCAGCGTCTTCAAGTCGTCAAACGACGCGGTGGAGGTCATCGCGTTGCCGGGGCGACCTGGTGCGCGAGGTGGCAGCGGGGCGTTGCGGGGTGGGTTCAGCGGACTGAGGGCCATGGTTCATCCTTGGGACATTGAATACCGGAATGAAACGCCGGATCACGGACCGCGCGGCATGTCCAGCCATTCGATCGTGAGTTCTTCCGGAAAAACCTAGCTTACGAATTCCGGTGGCGCGGCGGCGGCGGCACGGTTTTGTTGAGATTTGTGAACATGACACGGTGGCACTTGGCGGGCGGAGCGACATCAGCCCTCTGGTTTCGTCGGTCAGAACACACGGCCAAATGGCTGACACCGCCCCGCTTGCCAACATTTGCTGGAAACGTCTGTATTGATTTCGCAACCCTGCCTGCTATAAAGATTCGTGCGGACGGAGCAAACCCAGTTTTCGGATCAAAGACATTATCCTTCACGGGATTAGGAGACGACAAAGCCATGGCCCTCACACTCACCGAAAAGGCCGCCAACGAGATCAAGCGGATCATCAAGGAACAGAACCCCGACACAGAAACCGTACTGCGAGTTGGAGTTGCAGGCGGTGGTTGCAGCGGTTTCCAGTACAGCTTGAACATCGATAAAGGGAGCGATCCCGTCAAGGATTCCGTCAGCGAACAACACGGAATCAAGGTCGCCGTGGACAAAAAGAGCCTGCTGTTCCTCGACGGCACGACGCTCGATTTCTACGAAGGCTTGGAGAAGCGCGGCTTCACGTTCGACAACCCGAACGCGGTCAAGTCCTGCGGTTGCGGCAGCAGCTTCTCGGCCTGATGTCATCGGCTGCGTCATCGGCACGATTCACACTTCGAGCCTGGCAGGCAATTGCCAGGCTCGTCTTTTTTCCCGATGGAGCTTTCGACATGACCAATCGATCGCTGTTCGTAATGACCGTGCTGATTTGCGGAACCGTGTGCGTGCTGGCTCCGCTGGGAATCTGCTTCTACGTCATCAAACAGATGGTGACGATGATGACGCCGCTCCTGGTGAGGCCCGAACGCTTCCCCATGGAAATCCTGTTCATTCCAGCGGTCGCAGCGCCTCCCGGACTGTTGTCCTTCATTGCCGGAATCATGCTCCTGCGTGTCGGCATCAAAACGGGAAGCTGTGCCGCCCCTGACCAATCCAACGGTTGACCGCCATGTGGACGGCGGCGTGTTGGACGCGCTCACCTCCCGAACATCAATACACCAACTGAAACTCCGGTAGCATGGCGAGAACCCACAACAGGTCTTCGACGCCTTCCGTGATGAGCGGCTCGCCAAGTAGTTCGGTGGCGGTGGCCAGTTCGTTCGAGGATGGTGCGCGGCCCAACGCCGTGGCGTAGAGTTGCTGGATCAGGTCGCGCGGGGATGACGGATTGGCAACGAGCCAGTGCTGGGCACCGCGAGTCAGTTGGGTGGCCAGCGTGTTGCCGTTGGTGAGTTCGAGAGTTTGCAGCGTGGTGGCGGCCTTCGGTCGGTCGGTGACGACTTGTTCGCGGTTGCTGCGACCGAGCGCGGTTTGCAGCGCGTCGGCGAACGTGAGGGAGGCGCGGACTCCGGTCGCTCCGCCGCCGTGCGTGTCCAACGCGGCCCGCAGGCTCGGGGTGAGATTCCACGGGGCGAGCGAGGCGGCTCCGAGTTCGGCTGCGGGTTTCCACGCAGACGTGTCGAATTTCGGTTTCTCCCAACCGGCGATGTGGCCGCGTCGCCAGAGCCAGGTCGAGTCGGAGACGATTTCTGTAGAC
Organism: Planctomycetales bacterium; assembly: GCA_016235885.1. Taxonomy (GTDB): domain Bacteria; phylum Planctomycetota; class Planctomycetia; order Planctomycetales; family Planctomycetaceae; genus JACRIH01. The sequence continues at coordinate 3,435 of JACRIH010000174.1, forward strand.
CGCACGCTCCGTGTGCGGGGTTCCGACACACGGAGTGTGCCGTCTACATTTGCCCGCAGTTGCAGCAGGCAGATCAACCCCGCCGCATTGTCACCCCGGGTTTGCAGGCCCGATTTTGTTTCCGGGTCGGGCCAGTTGATCGCTTCGACGGCGATCACGTTTCGGCCACGAACGAGATGCCGTTTCAAGTCGAGGCCCAACGGCTTGGACCACTCGGTGCTGGATGCCACCTGCTTGCCATTCACGAACAGCGTGAACTGGTTGTCACAAGTGATGACGCACGGCGCTTGCAACGGGAGTTTGTCGATGTCGAACGACTTGCGAAGGAAGATGCGCCCGCCGGACGTCGCGCGAGCGGCGGCCGGGTCACTCCAAATCCATTTGGCGGCGATTTCAGTCGGCGGGGCGTTGTCGCCGCGAGTCGCGGAGACGGCGAGTTGCACGGCGGCCGGAGTTGGCCAGCCGCCGGTCAGCGAACCGACCGCGTCCACAAATTGTTCGGACGTCATCCGCTTGACCACGGGACCGCGAAATACGAACGCCGCTTTCGCGTTCTCCGCCGCGCCAACCGATGGCAACTGGTAGGCTCGCGACGCGAGAATGTTTCGGAGTGCCTGTTTCAGGTCGAAGCCGTGATCGGCAAAATCCTCGGCCAGCCAATTGAGCACGTCGCGATTCCACGGCGAGTTGTCCATCTCGTCGGTCGGTTCGATCAGGCCGCGACCGAGCAGCCTGGCCCACAGCCGGTTGACGATCGTGCGCGTGAAACGACCGTTCTCGCGCTTCGTCAGAATCGTCGCCAGTTGCGAGAGCCGCTCGGCTCGCGGGGCATTCGCGTCGATCGCACCCAGCTCAGGCCACAGAAACTTGAGCGGAGCGAACTCGCCGGTGGGGGTGTCGCAGCGATGCACTTCCAGCTTCCCATCAGCAAAAATGCCCGCCAACCCGTAAGCGTCGGTGAGCTTCCAGTCGTTGACAAAGCTGTCGTGGCACGAGGCACATTTCAGATTGATGCCGAGGAACACCTGCGACACATGCTGCGCCGCCTGCATCGGTGGCACTTGACTGGCGTTCACCACGCCGCGCCAGATGATCCCCTTCACGAACCCTTCGGATTCGGGCGTCGGACTGATGAGTTCGCGGGTGAACTGGTCGTACGGCTTGTTGTCCGCCAGCGCGGTGAACAGCCAGTTGGTGATCTGCTTCCGTCCGCCGTCGATGTAGCCCGTACCACGATAGTCGTTGCGCAGCGCGTCGTTCCAGAACGACAACCAGTGCTCGGCGTACCGCTGCCGGTCGGCGAGCACTGTGTCCACCAACCGTTCCCGCTTGTCCGGTCGTTGGTCGCCGAGAAACTTTTCAAGTTCCTCCGGCGTCGGCAGCACGCCGATCACATCGAGAAACACCCGCCGAGCGAAAACGCGATCCGCCACGACTGCTGGCGGCTGGAAATTCTGCGAATCGAAATACGGCTGGAGCAACCGGTCGATGGGGTTCGTGATTGCCGGATCACGCGATTCCGGGACGACGGGCCGTCGCGGTGCGATGCTGGCAGCGGGGTCGGTCGGTCTCTTGGCCGCAGGCGTTTCGTCTGCTGCGACGACTTCCGGCAGGTTGGTCAGCAACGAGACGATCAAGATGGTTCTGCGAAACGTCATGGCACCCTCTTCGTCAGTGTTTGTGGCGAACGCGGCTCGCGTGCTGCCTGGGTTGGAAGAAGCCATCGCACGCGAGCCGCGTACGCCACAGCGATCTGACCCACTACCAAACAACCTGGTTGCTACCCCAAAAAGTCGCGGTGGAGTATATCAGTCGCCGCACCCTGACGGCATGTTCGGCGGACGGTGAAAAAATCGAAACCGGCTCCGGGTCGGGTGGGTAGTGTTCCTCACAGTTTGAAGATTCCGGATGTTGTCACGACCAGCCAGTTCACAGGAGTACGCGTTATGACTTTCGCCGTTCGTCGTCGTTTTTCCTCGGCCACTTTGCTGGGATTGGTTGCCGCTCTGCTGGTTTCGGTCAGTCTGCCGAACATTGCCCTCGCGCAGAAAAAGCCGGGGACAACGGCCAAGACGCAGGAGGCTCCGGACAGTGGACCGCTGGTGATCGTGAGCGTGGCCAGCGTCGAGCGGTTACTCAAGCAGGCGGACATCACGTTCGACACCGCCGGGCGAGCGGAATTGTCGGAGACGGTCAACGGGTTGCTGGAGCGGGTCGGCGATTTGAAGGGACTCGACCGGAACCAGCCGCTCGGGCTGTTGATTTATATGCAGGGGATCACGCCACAGGTGGTTGCGTTTGCTCCGGTAACCAATCTGGACAATCTGCTGAAGACGATCGAAATCGGACCGGTCACGACGAAGAAGATCTCCGAGGACCGGATCGAGATCGCGGGGCCAAGGCAGACGCTGAAGGGGAAGATTCAAAAAGGGTACGCGTTCCTGAGCAACACCGACGAGGCGCTCGATCACGAATTCGGCGATCCGGCCAAATTCACGGCCAAGTTGTCGGCGACCTACGACATCGCGGCGAGCATCAGCTTGAAGACGCTGCCGGCGTTTACTCGCGACCTGTTTCTCGGCTTCATGCGCACACAGACGGAGATCAATCTTCAGCGCCGCGACGGCGAACCCGAGGGGGGCTTTCGAATCCGCAAGGCGGACGGGATGCGAAACCTCGAATTCATCGAACTGCTGCTGACGCAGGGTGAAGAACTGACATTGGGCTGGAACGTGTCGCAATCGGAACGGAACGCGGCGCTCGAAATCATCGCGACCGCGACTCCCGACAGCGAACTGGCGTCGAACTTCAACGAACTCCGCGCGGTGCGCAGCTACTTTGCGAACCTCGTCAAAGACACGAGCAAGTATCCGCTCGTCGCGTCGCTGTCGTGGAAGATCGACAAGTCCGGACAGAAGTTTATGAAGGAATTGTTCGCGGGGATCGAAATCGACCTCGGCAAGCAACTCGCCAAGGCGGCGAATCCGAAAGACGCCGATGTGACGACCACGACCGACAAAGCATTGCACGACCTGCTGGACGTGCTGCGCGATACGGCTCAAGCGGGTCACTTCGACCTCGCGGCGCAGTTCGTCGGGGAACCGGGCAAACCGTTTGTGCTCCTGGGTGGTCTGAAAGTGACCGATGGGGACAAGCTTTCGTCCGCAGTGACGGACATTGTGACACGGTTGAAGGGGAACGCGGACCTCGCGGAAGTCCAGGTGAATGTGGCCGAACACAAAGGCGTCAGACTGCACCGCATCCAGGGAAAGCAGAGTGGCCCGCAGGAGGAGAAACTGTACGGTACGAAACCGAGCATCTACGTGGGGGCCGGTGGCAACGTGTTCTGGTTCGCAGTCGGCGGCGACAACGCGCTGGTGGAATTGCGGAAGTCGATCGACATCGTCGACAAACCTGTTGCCGACACCGTGACAACTGTGCCGTTTCAGTTCGTGATGAATTTTTCACGGTGGATGGAACTGTTCGGCGGCGGTGCTTCTGGCTCGGAGGGCTTCGCGAGCCGAGCCAAGTCCGCGTTCAACAAGGGTGGCGACACACTTCGCATCGACGTCAAGCCGCTGGAAAATGGTATGCGGATGCGAGTGCAGCTCGACGAAGCCTTCATCCGGCTGCTGGGTCAGGAAATCGGTCGGCGGGTCGATGACCGCGGGCGAGGGCGCTGACAATGAACTTGGCCACGGATGAACACGG
>JACRIH010000167.1 GCA_016235885.1 Planctomycetales bacterium
GCATGGTGACTCCTTCGCGTCCTGCTTTTGACAAATCCAGCGGTGTGAGGTTGGGCGCTCAGCGATGACTCCCGCGAGTCACCGCCGAGTGAATCACGATGCGAAGCATCGTGACAACGTGGCCTCACGAATGCAGTCCAGAAGTTCTCTCAGGTCAAACGGCTTTCGCAGGCAGCGCACGTCCGGCAAACCAGTCGTCGATGGCGGGGAATCGTCCGATGCATCTGACGCGAGGAGCACCGTAAGAGTCGAGGGGACGATGCCGTTTTCCCGCATCATGGCCAGCACTCCCTCGCCGCCACCCCAAGGAAGGTCCATGTCCAACACGAGCACGTCGGGCGCGGAACGGCGCAGATTGGCCGCGCACTCCACACCTCCGGTTGCCGTCTGCACTTTGTAACCATGCAGAGAGAAGTACCGCGTGTAGATGTCCGACAGGTAATCATCTCCATCGGCAATGAGCAGGGACGGTTTCATGTGACGCACCCACTGGAAAAATGGTTGGCCCCGGCATCACGATCACTCGTTCGCAACTGCTCAGGTGTGATGAACACATGCTATCCGTCGCGTTCGGAATGTCTGTCCGACGAAGTGGACAGCACGTGTCGGGATTTCCCTGACAACCGCAAGCGATGTGGTCCGGTGATCTGCCACCGGGAGCGAGCTGGGCTATACTGCGCGGGCACAGACCGATCCCTGCCGCGTTGCTGTGGACAGACATTCGTCTGGCCTGCCGGGTTCGGTACGGTCTCTGCGCGGGAGAGGGGGACATGGTGAAAAAGAAAAAGCCGGCAGCGAGTTCGAAGGCAACTCGGAAGCGAAAAGCGATTCCCAAACGAGCGCCGCCATCCGTGAAGCCGCAGACGAGCGGGGCGGCCACTTCGGGCGAGCAGGCGAACGCGCCGGGGTTTCCGATCGTCGGCATTGGCGCGTCAGCCGGTGGTTTGAATGCCTTCAAAAGATTCTTCACCGCGCTCCCAGTACACAGCGGCATGGCATTCGTCCTCATTCCGCACCTCGACCCAACGCATCAGAGCCTGATGGTCGAGTTGCTGGCGAAGTACACGACCGAACCTGTGGTCGAAGCCACCGAGGGAATGGCCGTCGAGCCGAATCACGTCTACATTCTCCCGCCGAACAAGTACATGACCATCTGTGAGGGCACGCTGCGTCTGACCGGACCAATCGAGCGGCGCGGCGTCCAGACTTCCATCGACGTCTTTCTGCGGTCACTGGCGGAGGACCAGCAGGAGCGGGCGATTTGTGTGATTCTGTCCGGCACGGGGGCGCATGGCACGCTGGGGTTGAAGGCCATCAAGGCCAGCGGTGGGATGGCGATGGTTCAAGAACCCAAGTCGGCCGAATTCGACCGCATGCCTCTGAACGCCATCGACACGGGACTGGCCGACTACATTTTGCCGCCGGAGCAAATGCCGGCGGCACTGATCAAGTTCGTGCAGCACTTCGACGTCAACGGGGGCGTGCGGACCGACGTGCCCGACGAATCCTCCGACGAGCTGACACGCATTCTGGCTCTGCTGCGCGCCCGGACCAAGTACGACTTTCGCTGCTACCGCAACCGGATGCTGCGGCGTCGCATCGAACGTCGGATGGGACTGCACCAAATCGAGCACATGTCGGCCTACCTGAATCTTCTGCGAGAACATCCCGACGAGATCAAGCAACTCAGTCGCGATCTGCTGATCAGTGTGACCAGCTTTTTCCGCGACCCCGAGGCGTATCACATTCTGGAATCGCAGGTGCTCCCGACGCTGATTCAAGCGAAGGACAACGAGACGCCGCTGCGCGTGTGGATCTCCGGTTGTGCCACCGGCGAAGAGGCGTACTCGCTGGCCATGCTGCTGATCGAACAGCTCGTGGCGGCGCAGAAGAGTTGCCGTCTGCAAATCTTCGCCACCGACGTCGATGAAAATGCGCTGGAAACGGCCCGCCAGGGTGTTTACCCCGAGAGCATCGCGGCCGATGTGTCTCCGGATCGGCTGACGAAATTCTTCATTCGGGCCGACGACTTCTCGTACCGGGTCAACAAGCAGCTCCGCGAAGTGGTCACGTTTGCCTCGCAAAACCTGATTGGCGACGCACCTTTTTCCCGGCTGGATTTGATCAGTTGCCGCAACCTGTTGATTTATCTCGAACCGAACGTCCAGACAAAAGTCATCTCGCTGATGCACTTCGCGCTGAACGAAGGGGGCTACCTGCTGCTGGGTCCGTCCGAAACGATCGGCCAGCAAGTTGATCTGTTTGAGCCGGTCTCCAAGAAATGGCGGGTGTACCGCCGCATCGGTCCCAACCGGCCGGATCGGGTCGATTTCCCGATCGCTGCCGCTCGCGACCAAAGGGAGTTGGGACGACGATTGGCCGAAACGACCGGAACCCGCTCGGCGGGCTTCGCCGAAATGACTCAGCATTTGTTGCTCGAAGACTTCGCTCCGGCGGCGGTCCTCATCAATCGCAAATACGAAGTTTTGTATTTCTTCGGGCCGACGATGCTCTACCTCGACCAGCCCACCGGCGAGCCGACGCGAGACCTGATGCTGCTGTCCCGCGATGGGCTCCGCACCCGGTTGCGGGCGGCGGTTCATAAGGCGATCACCGAGCAGCAACGCATCTCCGTGGCCGGGGCACGAATCAAACGCACCGGCGGCTATGTTGCCGTCCACCTGACGGTCAAACCCGTGCAGATACCGAACGCCGCCGAAGGGCTGTTGCTCGTGACTTTCGCCGACGAGCCGGCGCCGGCAGCCGCTCGACCTGTCGAACCGACGACCGTGGACGAATCGCTGGTGACGCAACTCGAATTCGAACTGACATCCACCCGGGAGGACCTGCAAAGCACGATCGAGGAGCTGGAAAGTTCCAACGAGCAGTTGAAAGCGTCCAACGAAGAAGTGATGTCGATGAACGAGGAGCTTCAGTCGGCGAACGAGGAGCTGGAGACTTCCAAGGAGGAGCTGCAATCGCTGAATGAGGAACTGAGCACGGTCAACAACCAGCTTCAGGACAAAGTCGAGGAATTGGAGCGGACCAACAACGACATCGCGAATTTGTTGAGCAGCACCGACATCGCCACGGTGTTTCTGGACCTGGAACTCCGGATCAAACAATTCACTCCGGTGACGACAAAGTTGCTGAACTTGATTGCGACGGACGTCGGCCGGCCCCTCACCGACATCACGCCCAAATTCACCGATGGCGATCTGGTGCGCGATTGCAAGGAAGTCATCCGGCATCTGGCCCCGCGTGAAACAGAAGTCAGGACGCAGGATGGCCGGTGGTGTCTGCGAAGGATCATGCCGTACCGTACGCTGGACAACAGAATTGATGGCGTGGTCATCACGTTCACTGATGTGAGTCAATTCAAGCAGGCGGCGGAGCGGATGCGACGGCTGGCGACAGTGCTCCTGGATTCCAACGACGCGCTCACGGTCCACGATTTTGACGGGCGGATCACGGCCTGGAACCGGGGGGCCATGCAGATGTACGGCTACTCCGAAGCGGAAGCGCTGGGCATGAACATCCTGCAACTCGCGCCCGAAGAGCACCGTCAGGAATTTCGAGCATTGATCGAGCGACTGCACCGGGGCGAACGGGTGGAGTCCTGGGAAACGCAGCGGGTCTGTAAGGATGGCGGGATTCTTGAAGTCTGGTTGACGGTGACGACTCTGCGCGATGAGGCGGGTCAGCCGAGTGCGGTGGCGACGACCGAACGCGACATCAGCGAGCAGATACGGTCGCGAGCCGCTTTGGAGGAGCGGGTTCGGGATCGGACCGCCCTCTTCGAAGTGGCGAACAAGAAACTGCAAGCGACCCTCACCGAGCGGAAGCGAATGGAGGACGCGCTGCGCGAGAGCCGGGACCGAATCGCCGCGATCCTGGACACCGCCGCCGAGGGAATCATCACCATCAACGAGCGTGGAGTTGTCGATTCGTTCAACAAAGCGGCGGAAACAATCTTCGGCTACGCGGCCAGCGAGGTGGTGGGCCAGAACGTGAAGATGCTCATGCCGTCGCCATTTCACGAAGCCCACGACGGCTATCTCGCGAACTACTTGACGACCGGCGTGAGGAAGATCATCGGCATCGGGCGCGAAGTCGTTGGCCGACGCAAGGACGCCTCAACGTTTCCGATGGAATTGGCCGTCAGCGAACTTCACGATGGCACCCAGCGCTTGTTCACCGGAATGATCCGGGACATCAGCGAGCGACGAGCTTTGGAAAAGGAGTTGTCGGAGGTGGTTGCCGAAGAACAACGGCGCATTGGACGGGACTTGCATGACAGCGTAGGCCAGGAGTTGACGGGCATCGGCCTTGTGGCGGCGAGTTTGGGAGAATCCCTCGCGAAGTCTTCGTCGGCCGATAGCGAGCTGGCGACAAAGATCGCGAAGGGAGTGAATCGCGTGCTGGCTCAAGTTCGAACGCTCACACAGGGACTGGTGCCCGTCGAAGTTGACGCCGCGGGATTGATGACCGCGCTCGCCGAGCTGTGCGTCCGAATGCGGGATCAATCTGGAGTGGCCTTTGCCTTTTCCTGCGATCGGCCGGTCCCCATCGAAGACAACCTCACGGCACGCCAGTTCTACCGAATTGCTCAGGAAGCCATCACCAACGCTCTCCGGCATGCGCAGCCGCAGCACATTCACGTCACGTTGGAGGAAACGGACGACCACGCGATCACACTCGCCATTCAGGATGACGGAGTTGGCATCCAGACACAGCAGCCGGTTCCCAACGGAATGGGTGTGCGGATCATGCGCTACCGGGCGGGGCTGATCAACGCGACCCTCAACGTCAAACCGGCAGACGGCGGCGGGACGATCGTGACCTGTACACTCAGGAAGGAACAATGACCATGTCCAAACGGACGACGAGTCACAGCGGCGGGATCGCCAAAGTCCTGATCGTGGATGATCACCCCTCCGTGCGCGAAGGGTTGGCGCTCCGCATCTCCCGGCAACCCGGATTGAAAGTCTGCGGCGAAGCGGCCAACGTCGCCGACGCGCTCGCACTGATTGCCACCACGCACCCCGATGTCGCCGTGATCGACATCTCCCTCAAAGACGGCAACGGCATCGATCTGATCAAACGCATCAAATCGCGAGGCGACCCGGTCCGCATGCTGGTGTGTTCCATGCACAGCGACGCTCTGTACGCCGAGCGGGCGATCCGCGCGGGAGCCTTGGGGTACATCTCCAAGGAGCATGCCACCGACAAGATCATCGAAGCCATCCAGCGCGTGCTGGACGGAAAACTCTACGTCAGCGAGCATGTCGCCGAGACGCTGCTGCATCACGCGCTCGTGGGTGAGTCTCAACCCGCGGGACATTCTCCGGTCGAGCTGTTGTCAGACCGCGAACTGGAAGCGTTCGGCCTGCTGGGCCAGGGGTTGGACACTCACCAGATTGCCGCGCGAATGCATGTCAGCCCCAAGACCATCGAGACCTACCGCGTTCGAATCAAAGAAAAACTGCACGTGACGAGCGTCCCCGAACTGATCCGCCGCGCCGTGGAATGGTCGCTGGAGTCGAAAGTGTCGTAGCCCCGCTCATTATGTAGCCGAACTCGTGAGAGTTCGGTTCGGACGATTTGGCTCGGGGAAATCCCGAACTCTCACGAGTTCGGCTACGGTTGGTTGCGGCCGAAAGGCTGCGTCGTAATTCTCCGTGCGGAGTCGAACTCCGCCGAGGGCCGGGTTCATTTGACCAGCAAGACGGCACACTGGGCGAGAATCGCGACGGTGTGGCTGACCGTGCCGATCGCGTAGCTCGGCTGTTCCGGGTCGAATCGATGTGAGCCGCAGACGATCAAATCGATCGAATGACCGGCCGCATAGCGAACGATTTCTTCCGCTCGCCGGCCAATCAATATCTTGGACCGCACTGTGATCCCCTGCTCCTGCAGGTGATCCACCGCCGAATTCATCTGCCTCTCGGCAACAGCCGAAAGCTGATCATAAAAACTCTGCAACTCGGCTTGTGGCACAAGTTCCACGGACTCGATGACGTGCAACAGTGTCACCGTCGCCTTTCCGGAGAGAGCCAGTGTGGCCGCCGTTGACACGGCGGACACGGTCGCTTCGGTGAAATCCACCGGCACCAAAATATTCTTGAACACGATTCGTCTCCCTGAGTTGACTCGGACCGCGTGGCTTCGGCGGTCTCACACTAATCCGATGCGTAAGCGAGGGAGTGCCATTCGTCCCTCGCTTACGCTCTTTGATGTTGCGATGCTTTCGTGGACGTAGCAGTAGCAAAAGCCAAGAATTGGGGTTCATGAGTGAGCGGCAACGCGCAAAACGCCGGTAAATTGGCAGCACCGGCGGCGACCACCTTGCCGCGCA
>JACRIH010000178.1 GCA_016235885.1 Planctomycetales bacterium
ACCATCGGAGCAACGGTTGCTCATCACCAGCCATGACGCCTTCCACTACTTTGGCCGTGCGTACGGCTTCGAGGTCGTCGGTATCCAGGGGATCAGCACTGAGACCGAAGCGGGGTTGAAAGCGATCACCGACGCCGTCGACTTGATCAAGCAACGAAAACTGCGGGCGATCTTCCCCGAAAGCAGCGTGCCGCGAGCAGCGATCGAACGCGTGGCCCAAGACAGCGGCGCGAAGCTCGGCACTGAACTTTTCTCCGATGCCCTCGGCGCAGCCGACTCGACAGCCGGCACGTATGTCGGCATGATCCGCACCAACATTGACACCATCGTGAATGGCTTGAAGGGTAGTCCGTAGGTCAGGCTTTCCAGCCTGACACTGATGCCCCCGCATTCAACGCCGACCGATCAGCGAGTCAGGCTGGAAAGCCTGACCTACGACCTGCCTCCATGCCTCCCCCCATCGAAGTCCACGACCTGACCGTCAGCTACGAGAAGCGACCGGTGTTGTGGAACATCGACGTGGCGTTTCCCGAGGGGCAGGTGATCGGGATCGTCGGGCCGAACGGGGCCGGGAAGAGCACGCTGCTCAAGGCGATCATGGGTTTAATCCCGCATGAAAGCGGATGGGTCAAGTTCTACGGTGAGCCGCTCGCGACGCAGCGTCTACTGGTCGGATATGTCCCGCAGCGCGAGTCCGTCGACTGGGACTTCCCGGTCACGGTCCGCGACGTCGTGCTGATGGGCACGTATGGCAAGCTTGGATTGTTTCGCCGGCCGGGTCGAGCGGAACGCGAACTGTGCGACCGGTGCCTCGAACAGGTGGGGATGCAGTCGTACTCCCGGCGGCAGATCGCGAACCTGTCGGGCGGGCAACGGCAGCGAGTGTTTTTGGCGCGTGCGTTGGCGCAAGAGAGCCGCATTTATTTCATGGACGAACCGTTTTCCGGCGTCGATGCGGCGACGGAATCGGCGATCATCGATCTGCTGCGGCAACTCAAGCAGCAGGGTCGCACGGTGCTCGTCGTGCATCACGACCTGCAGACGGCTCCCGAGTATTTCGACAGCATCCTGCTGCTCAACATGCGGCTGGTTGCGTTCGGGCCGACGCGCGACGTCTTCACAACCGAACTGTTGCAAAAGACGTACGGCGGGCGGCTGACAATCCTGTCGGAGGCGGCGGAAGAAGTCGCCGACACACGCCGATGACCGGACTTCTTGAACGGCTGGCAGTGCTCGTCCAATCCGGCGACTGGTCCGAAGTCGCCGGGCAGTTCGTTCGGTTCTGGTCGCTACGAGACCCGTCGGTGCGGACTGTGCTCGCGGGGATGTTGCTGCTCGGCCTGAGTTGCGGGACGCTCGGCAGTTTCATCGTGCTGCGGCGGCTGTCGCTGCTCGGAGACAGCCTCGGTCACGCGGTCCTGCCGGGCGTGTGCCTCGGATTTCTGGTCAACAAGACGAAAGATATCCGGTGGATTTTCATCGGAGCCGTGGCGTCGGCTCTGTTGGGAAGCTGGCTGGTGGGATTCATCCGTCGGCACAGCCGGATCAAATCCGACGCGGCGATGGGAATCGTGCTGTCCGGATTCTTCGGGCTGGGAACCGTTCTGCTGACACGAATTCAAAAACTGACCGCCGGCAGTCAAGGAGGGCTGAATCAGTTTCTATTCGGTCAGGCAAGCGCGATCAGCGACGACGATCTCAAACTGATGGGCTGCGTGACCGTTGTGATCGTGGTGTGCGTGCTGGCCGCGTTCAAAGAACTTGCGCTGACGAGTTTCGACGAATCGTTCGCCACCGCCATCGGGTTGCCAACGCGCGGGATGCACTACCTGCTGATGACGCTGATCGCCGTCGCGATCGTGATCTCCATTCAAGCCGTCGGCATCGTGCTGCTGTCTGCGATGTTGATCACTCCCGCGTCGACCGCGTACCTGCTGACCGATCGGTTGAAGGTAATGGTCGGCCTGTCCGCGCTGTTCGGCATGCTGGCCGGAGCCGGTGGGGCGTGCCTGAGTTATCTCGGCAACAACTGGCCAACCGGGCCGCTCGTCGTTGTCGTCCTCGCATTTTTCTTTGTGTCGGCATATCTGTTTTCGCCACGTCACGGCATGGTGTCGCGACAGGTCCGCCGGTATCGGCAGATGTATCGCACACGGCGGGAGAACTTGTTGAAGAGTGTGTACCAGGTCGCGATGTCCGGGTCGCCGGTCGTTTCGGTAAGCCAACCCGCGCCGGTTTGTATTTCACTGGAACTACTCGCGAAGCAGCGTGGCGAATCGCCCGCGATGGTGCGTCGCCAACTGCGTCCACTCGTCGGTCGAGGCTGGGCAAAACTGGCAGCCGATCAAGTCACGCTGACCGAAACCGGAGCGCGACGTGCCGCCGAGTTGGTGCGAAACTATCGGCTGTGGGAACAGTTTTTGACTCGCGAAGTCCAGCTTCCGCTGGACCACGTGGATCGTGATGCGGAGAACATCGAGCACATTTTGAAACCGGAGTTGGTGCGTGAGTTGGAGCGGCAATTGGAAACGGATCAGAGTGAGAAATCCCCTCTCCCCTTCGGGGGAGAAGGTTAGAGTGAGGGGGCCGCGAGGTCGATCAGCGTCCTCGGATTGTGGCCAGCGAGACGCTTGCCCCTCACCCCCGGCCCCTCTCCCCCGAAGGGGAGAGGGGAGTAGATTTGGGAACATCATGGGCGACTTTTTCCGAAACTTGGGCGATCTGATTCCACCATTCGAATGGCGGGCGGATTTGCTTGCGCCGTGGGATTCCTCCGCGAGCGCGGTATCGTCGATGTGGACCGTGCTGCTCGGGACGCTGGTCGCGACGGCGTGTGCTTTGATCGGTTGCTTCCTGATCGTGCAGGGGTTGGCGCTCCTCGGCGATGCAATCAGTCACACGGTTCTGTTGGGCCTGGTCGTCGCCTTTCTGCTGACGGGATCGGTCACCGGCCCCGCCATGTTCGTCGGTGCGGCGATTGCCGGAGTCCTGACGACCGCGTTGATCGCGGCGCTGCACAAGACCAGCCGGATCAAGGAAGACGCGGCCATCGGCGTCGTGTTCACGTCGCTGTTCGCGTTCGGCGTGGTCCTCCTGACGAAGCTCGCCGGCCACGTGCATCTCGACACGCAGCATGCGTTGATGGGTCTGTTCGAGTTCTCGCTCCTCGACAAGACGCTGATTGCCGGACACGAAGTCCCAGTCGTGGTGTTGCAGATGACGTCGGTCGTGGTCGTGCTCGCCGTGGCGATTCGGCTGTTCTACAAGGAACTCCTGTCCGCCGCCTTCGATCCGGAGTGGTCGCAGACGGTGGGGTTGCGACCGCGGCTGTTTCATTACGTGCTCATGGCGGCACTCTCGGTGACCGTGGTCAGTTCGTTCACGGCCGTCGGAGCGATTCTGGTGGTCGCCATGCTGATCGCTCCCGCCGCGACCGCGTACCTGCTCAGCGACCGCTTGCCCGTGATGCTGGTGCTTTCATCGCTGGCCGGAGCGTTGTCGTCGCTGATCGGATTTCATGTTTCTTACTGGTTGGATGCATCCACCGGCGGTTCGATGGTTTGCGTGGCGTGCGGACTGTTTGGAGTCGCCTTCCTGTTCAGCCCGCGGCAGGGGTTGATCGCGGTCGCGTTGCGGCGGCTCAGGCTGCGGCTGCGGACGGAGGAGGAGAATCTCGTGCGAGCGCTGTTCAAGCTCGCGCCGGAATCGCGCCCGATCGCGGCGCGCGATCTCGCAACGTCGATGACGCTGAGTGAAACCCGCTGGCAGTGGTTGATGTGGCGGCTCCGGCACGCGGGCTGGCTGGAATCGATCACCGCAGATGGTGCCACTTCGACCGTGCGACTGACAGACACCGGATTGCGAGAAGCGCTACGGCTCGACCGCACGCACCGTCTGTGGGAGACGTTCCTCGTCGATCGTGTCGGGATCGCGAGCGACCACGTTCATCCCACGGCCGAAGAGATCGAACACTTGCTGAGCGAACAATTGGTCGAACACGTCGACGACCTGCTGGGACATCCGGTAGTCGATCCGCATGGTGCCCCGATCCCCCGCAGCACACAATCCGATCTTCGCCCTGGCACGTACGCGCTGTCCAAGTTGCGAGTCGGCGATCGGGGAACAATCGTCGGACTCGATGCCACCCAGCTAGGCCGTCACGTCGATTCGGTCGCCCGCCTCGAACTGCCGCTCGGAAAACCGTTTCGAGTGACGCACCGCGACCCGGTCAAGACGTCGTGGACGATCACGGTTGCGGACGGACAAACGTGGGAATTAAGCCACGCGCAAGCGGACTGCGTGCTGGTGTCGCTGGAGGGAACCGGCAAGCTGTAAGTGGCCCAATCGAAGTTGAGCACACTCACTCAAGTCAGAATTATGAGGGTGTCAGCGTGTGAGAGAGGTGAACTGATGACGTCCCACCGTCACACTCAAACGCTTTCACTCTCACACACTCACACTCTCGATCCTCGCCTCATTTCACCCACCGCGCCACATCCTTCGCCGAGTACGTCAGAATCATGTCCGCCCCGGCACGCTTGATCGAGGTCAGGATTTCGAGCGTCACGCGGCGTTCGTCGATCCAGCCGTTGGCGGCCGCCGCTTTGACCATCGCGTACTCGCCGCTGACGTTGTACGCGGCGAGCGGCACGCCGGGGTGGGCCTGCTTCACGCGGTAAATCACGTCGAGGTACGACAGGGCGGGCTTGACCATCAGGATGTCGGCCCCTTCAGCCACGTCGAGCGCGACCTCGCGGAGCGCCTGGTCCGCGTTGGCGGGGTCCATTTGATATGACGCCCGGTCGCCAAACTGCGGGGCGCTCTCGGCCGCTTCGCGGAACGGGCCGTAGAAACCCGAAGAATACTTGGCCGCGTAGCTCAGGATCGGGATGTGTTCAAACCCGGCCGCGTCGAGACCCTGCCGGACCGCGCCGACAAAGCCGTCCATCATCCCGCTGGGAGCAATCACGTCGGCCCCCGCGCGGGCGTGAGCCAGCGACTGATCGACGAGCAGCTTGAGCGTGGCGTCGTTGTCCACGTCGGGCCGGCCAGTGCGGTCCGAGACGACGCCGCAGTGCCCGTGATCGGTGTACTCGCAGAAACAGACGTCGGTCATCACGAGGAGTTCCGGAACCGCCTGCTTCACCGCCTGCACCGCGCGGGGGATGATCCCGTCATCCCGACACGCTCCCGAACCGGTCGCGTCCTTTTGATCGGGGATGCCAAACAAGATGACCGCCGGGATACCGAGCGCTGCTACCTCGCGGGCTTCCTCAGCCAGCAGGTCCAGCGAAAGCTGAGCGTGTCCCGGCATCGACGAAATCGGTTGCCGGATGTTGCTTCCGGTCCGCACGAACAGCGGCAGGATCAGATCACGCACGGAGAGTTCGGTCTCGCGCACCATCTCGCGCAACACCGGATGCTGCCGCAGGCGACGCAATCGAACCGTTGGAAAAATTCCACTGTCGCTCATTCAAAAACCCCATCCGCTTCAAGAATTTCGACGTGAGTCATCCTATCGCGGGAGTGGTCACGACGCGAGGGGACGATCACAGCACACGGTACAACCGGATGTGATACGTCGGTTGCCTGTCGATCGTGCGGCGTTCGTCTCGCCACACGAGGTCGCTCGGTTGGTACTCGTATTCCTTGACGAGCTTCAATCGCTCTTTGACGTCGTCAAACTGCCGGGCGAAGTTTGGATTCTGTTCCGCGTGCGGTCCCGTGAGCAGAAAGACCGGAACCGGCGGCGCTGGCTCACCGGCTCGCGCAAACAAAAGGTGTTCGACGGGCTGGACCACCTCCACGCCCGCCAGCCGCAGTTGAAAGTAAAGCGCCGGCTCGCCGTAAACGTAGAACGCACTTCGAGCCTTAATAGCGTCATCCGCTAGCCTACCTCCAGTCCTAGCGTGAGCGATTGCCGACTCGGCAGTCTGGACAATGTCCATTCGTGATTGCCAGCCGGGAACCAGACTGGTTGCATGTCTTGCCGCCAAGTCACGATCGAATCGACACAGGCCGAGGTACACAATCATGAACACAAGGAGAAACCACATTCTTAGGTGAAGCATCTCCGCATGTTCTGGATTTGAATTCTGAACCGTTATCGTTTGAACGCTTGCGAATGCTCCCCATCCGAGCCAAGTGGTCGCCAGCAATGGAATGGCGAGCCGTGGGAACGGAAAATACAAAGGGGACGTGAACAACAGCCCGGTAAATGCGACGATGAGGAGGCACGTCCCCATCTGCCGACCTGGACAATCACCGAGCATTAACCTTCGCACTTGGCGACTTCCAATGAAATACGCTATGGGAACGATCGACGCCAGAAATAGAACGCGGCCGTTCTGCTGTGTCCAACCGAGCAGAACAATTAGCACAATCCCAAGAAAAGTCGCGGTGCGACCCAGTTCGACACGCACGTTCCACGTGAAACCCCAGACGCGTTCTTTGATTTCGCAAACGAGTGGAAGCGAGAACGAGCATGCAAACCCCAACCAGGTCAGAATGTCTGCCAATTCGCCTTGGTTGTGAGAATGGACGCGAAGTGAGTCGACCCATCCTCGAAAGCCAACCACGTACCCAAGGTGATTGTCCCTGACGACGGTGTAACCTCCGTGGGATTGCAGAGACCAGAGCCAGGGGAGCCAGAGGAGTGCGGCGACTCCGGCGGTGATGAGCCAGCAGACGAGGTGTCGTTTCCAGCCCGCGCGAGTGCGGTGGTCGAGGAGCCACGACAGGGCGAGACCCGCGGATGTGATCGCCAGCGGGAGCCAGCCGGAGTACTTCGTCCACCAGGCGAGTGAGGTCGCGACTCCCGCGGCAACGGCCCAACCAAAATGGTTGCGGGTGATCGCTTCCCAAAACAGGTACACCGCCAGGAGCAACCAGAAGCAGAGCAGCACGTCGGTCAGGGCGGACCGGCTGAACAGGATGTGAATGTCGTTGGTGGCACACAGGATTGCCGCCGCAAGGCCCGCAGTCGGGCCGAACCAGCGGCGGCCGACCCACCACATCAGTGGCACGGTCAGGATGCCGGCGATGATGCTGGGGACCATCGCCCCCACATTCGAGGGGCCGAACAGGATGAACACCCATTCGATCAGCCACGGCAACAGCGGCGGTGCGTAGAGGTGCTGGTTCGGGAACCGGTAGCCCTGCGACGCGTCGAAGAACAGGTTGCTGGCGTAGACTCCCTCGTCGAAATGTTCCACCGCCATCCGCGAGGGGACGGCGACTCGCCGACCGAATCCCACGAGCGTCACCAGCACGGCCACCGCGAGTTCGTGACGGGAAATGGGAACCGCGCTGATCGCAGTGTCTGTCAAGACACGGTCAGACAAGATGCCCGTGCCGCCTGTGTCATCATCTCGCCCTGGTGTCGCCATGCGGGGAGGATATCGCGTTCCACGTGAAACGTCAGGCCCGCAGCGACGTCGCTGGTGCCGAGCGATTTTCCACAGGATCGTTGCGACTTCGCGGTCCCCGGCTAAGATGGCGACACCAATCGCGATCAAGCATTCTGCTGACAATTGAGTTCGTCATTCTTCACGACAACGACACTGCGAGTGCCTCATGCCGACGGCCGACGAACTCTACGACATTGCCAGCGACCTCAAGGAGCAGGGAAAGCTTGCCGAGGCGATCGCCAAGCTCGAAGAAGGCTTGCTGATCGACCCAAACCATGTGCTCTCACATTCCGCGCTGGCCGTGCATCGACAGAAGTCGGGGGAACCCGAACTCGCAATCAAGCACGCGATTCGAGTCACCGAACTCGAACCCAACGATCCGTTCTCGTTCACGCAGCTCTCCGTCATCTATCAGCGCTGCGGTAAGATTCCTGAAGCTGAGGAGGCGATGGATCGGGCCCACGCGTTCACCGGGCGGCGGCGACACTAGCCGACGACTCGGAAGAACAGTACAAAGAAACCCCGAACCAACTGTATCTCGTCCGCAAAAACAACCGACTCGACCACGGGCTAGGAGACATGCAGGATGCTGGTGCTGTCACGCAAAGTCGAGCAGGCGGTGGTCATTCCCGCGCACGGCGTCACGTTCCGGGTGCTGGACATTCTCGGTGATCGTGTTCGGCTGGGGATCGAGGCCCCGCACGAAGTGGCCGTGCATCGCAACGAGGTGTGGGAATTGATGCAGCGGTCCGGCCAGAACGATGGCCAGCCGCCCGCGACATCGTCGCCAGATATCGATCAACTCCGCCGTGAGCTCGAAACCGTTGCGGCGCTCGCCGAACTCGGCATCGATACCGAAACCGCTTCTCCGGAGATGCGGAATTACTGGCAGTCCGTGCGCGAGGCCGCCGAACGCTGTCGCCAGGTTCTGTCGCGCTGGCCGGACGCGAATCGAACGGGGCACGATGGCGACCAGTCATCGAGCAGTGGCAACGGGAATTCCTCGCGCCCGTCAGCGATCACGACGATGGACGACGCAGCCGACGAAACGGCGCAGCGTACGATCCTGGTCGTCGAAGATCACGATCAACACCGCGTGCAAGTGGCCGCGTGGCTTCGAGAATCGGGACACCGCGTGATCGCCGCGAAAGACGTGGATCAGGCGCTCGATTACCTGTGGCGCTACCGTAGCGGCATCAACTTGGTCGTGTGCGGCTGGCTGAACGCCGACCCGGGAGCGCGTGGCCTGCTGAACCGTTTGCAGGCGGAAGCAACTCCGGTCCCACTTGTCCTGCTGTGCAACGATCTGGGAGACGACGCAATCCGTCGCCTGCGAGAAGAAGGCTTCGCCGATGTGGTGAACCGTCCCGAGAATCGCGACGAACTCGATGTCTGCCTGCGCCATGTGTTCGATGCACGGCGCGCGGCTCGCGAGCGGGTCTCGACGTAGAGCTGCGGGAATGCAAGTCGGCCAGCTACCGAAGCGTTGGAATCGTGGGTTCCGTGAAGCGGTCCGACGTCTCCAGAACTGGCTTCGAATCGGATGCGTCCTCCACCGGTTGCTCACTGGGCTTCGCGATGCGATCTCGCTTCGGTCTCCCGCCGTTCGACTCGAAACGAGCCGGCTTGAGCACCGATTCATCTTCCCGCGCGGCGGCCGAATGCTGTTCCGGCGGTCGGACCTTCACGACGTGCGTCGTCTGAAATAGCCGCCCATCGGGCGCTTCCAATTTCACGTTCAGCGTCACGTCTGGTTGTGTCGGGATGCGTTCCCAATTCAGTTCGATCAGGTAGCCGGTGCCGACAAAGCCGTGGTGCCAAAGTGATTCCGAGTCAACCAACGAAATCTGACGGCGGGCGATCAACCGTTCGCCCACCGGCTGTGAAAGGTCGAGTAATTCAATGCCGATCTCGCCAGGGAGCTTGATGACGTCGCCGGTCGAATCCATCGGAGCGACGAGGACGCTCAGCCCTTCGTCGCCCGGCTGACCGTCGCGATCAATGCCTCCCGTCAGCCACGATTGGACGCGAAGTTCTGTGGCACGATGAAGAATTGCGGACTGTTCCGCCGCGAGTACCGCCTGGCCTTGATCGTGCAACTGGTGGCGGAATGCATTCGCTTCGCGCTGGGCCACGAGCAGTTCCGACTGAGTCCGATCCAAGCGAGATGAGAGGTCGGCAAGCTGGTCTTCCTGCTGCCGCAGCTTCGTCTCGACCATTTCGCGATGGCTCACACCCCGGCAACTTGCAATCGTGCAAGCCAGGCAAAACGCGACAGACATCCCTGTCTGACGGGGCATATTGATCTCGCGAAAATCAGCCGGCGGTTTGTGGTACCGGCGCGTGTGGCAATCGATCCAGAACGGAATCGATCAGTCCGAATGACTTGGCTTCGACGGGCGACATGAAGTTGTCCCGGTCGGTGTCCCGTTCGATCTTGTCGAGCGGCTGTCCCGTGTGTTTGAGCAAGATCTCATTGAGCATCTGTTTCATGCGAATGACTTCCTTCGCATGAATCTCCAGTTCGGTCGCCGTCCCTTCCATGCCAGCCAGCGGCTGGTGGATCATGATGCGGCTGTGCGGTAGCGAATTCCGTTTTCCGGCCGCGCCGGCCGCGAGCAACACGGCTCCCATGCTGGCGGCCTGCCCCACGCAGTACGTGGCCACATCGCATTTGATGTACTGCATGGTGTCGTAAATCGCGAGGCCAGCGGTCACAGACCCGCCGGGCGAATTGATATAGAAATGAATGTCGGCCTTTTCGTCGTCAAACTGGAGGAACAAGAACTGGGCGATGATGGCGTTGGCCACGACATCGTTCACCTGAGTGCCGAGGAACACAATTCGGTCCTTCAGCAACCGGCTGTAAATGTCCATGGCCCGCTCTTCGCGGCCACTGCGTTCGATGACGTAGGGAAGGATCGACATAGATGCGCTACTTCTTCTCTTGATTGACGGATTTGGTGAGCACTTCGTCGACGAGGCCGTATTCCTTGGCTTGAATCGCCGTCAGGTAGCGGTCGCGCTCGGTGTCGCGGGCGATGACTTCGATCGGCTGCCCGGTGTGATTGGCCAGAATCTGGTTGAGAATTTCCCGCGTCTCCAGGATCTCCTTCGCTTGAATCTCGATATCGGAAACCTGTCCGCCGACGCTGCCGTACGGCTGGTGGATCATCATCTTCGAATGCGGCAACGAGTACCGTTTGCCTTTCGTCCCGCCGGCGAGCACGATCGCTCCACCGCTCGCTGCCAAGCCCACGCAATACGTGGCAATGGGGCAGTCGAGGAACTGCATTGTGTCGTAAATCGCCATTGTCGCGGTGACTGATCCGCCCGGCGAATTGACGTACAGATGGATGTCCTGGTGCCGGTTTTCCGATTGCAGGAACAGCAGTTTCATCACGATGAGATTGGCGCTCGCGTCGTGAATCGGACCGTCGAGAAAAATGATCCGATTTTCGAGCAGCAGGTCGCCGATCCCCATCTGCCGTTGCCGCGTGTAGTCGCGTCCGCGTTGCAATTTCGGAGAAGTGTCTGCACCCGACAGCGGGTCGAAATACATGGTCGTCGCCTCGTCTACGTGCGAAGGGTGGTCAATCCGTTGGTCGAGTTTCAAGTGATTTTTGGAAACTGTGCATCCGTGCGGAGAAGTCCAATGTGACGGCGACGTCTCTCGATTGATCATTGAGGGCGGTCAGCAGCGCGGTCGTGATCGTGGCCCCGCGTGTGGTCGTGCGAATGGTCATGCGAGTGGTCGCCGGAGTGATCGTGGTCGTGAGTCGTTTCAACAGGTTCCGACGCACCGCACACTGCGTGCGGAACCGATTCGACGTGATCGACGTTCGCCGCCGG
>JACRIH010000173.1 GCA_016235885.1 Planctomycetales bacterium
TCAAAACCGCGAGATGATGTGGGGCTACCGCGAGAACGAACCGGTGGGAGGCCACGACCCGTACAGCGCGAGCAAAGCGTGCGCGGAACTTGTCACCGAGGCGTATCGCAAATCATTCTTTAGCGTGACTTCCCCCTCGCCCCGGCACGGGGAGAGGGGGCCAGGGGGTGAGGGGCGAGTGTCTCTCAGCATTGTTTCGGAACAGAGTCCAGGGACGAATGCCCCTCACCCCCAACCCCTCTCCCCCAAGGGGGCGAGGGGGGCGACGCACGATGATCACTGCGTCGCACTCGGTTCCGCCCGAGCGGGCAACGTGATCGGCGGCGGCGATTGGGCCGAGGACCGGTTGATTCCCGATTTCATCCGTGCGTGTGAATCCGGCCGCGTGATCGAGATTCGTTCGCCGACCGCGATCCGCCCGTGGCAGCATGTCCTCGAACCGCTCAGCGGCTACCTCACGCTGGCCGAGCGATTGCACGACGACGGCCTCGCGTTCGCCGAAGCGTGGAACTTCGGTCCGCACGACCGCGATGCCAAGCCCGTGCGATACATCGTCAACACGCTGACCGAACTGTGGGGCGAAGGGGCGGCGTGGAAATTGTCGGCGGGCGAACATCCGCACGAAGCGCATTACCTCAAGCTCGATTGCTCGAAGGCCAACAATCGGCTGGGGTGGTTCCCGCGTACCAACCTCGACACGGCCTTGCAGTGGATCGTGGACTGGCACAAGCGAGTCCGCATTGGCGACGACGCCCGAGCCGTTTCCATCGAACACATTGACCAATTCTTGTCTCTGGAAAGCCAACACCAATGGAACCAGCCCCTGCCCTCTGCCGGTTTTGCCAAAGCGAGCTGACCGTTTCGTTCGCCGATCTCGGGATGTCCCCGCTGTCGAACTCGTACGTGCCCGCCGAACGGCTCCGCAACATGGAACCGTTCTACCCGCTGCACGCCTACGTCTGCGACGACTGCAAGCTCGTGCAGCTCGAAGAATTCGAATCACCCGAAGCCATCTTCAGCGACTACGCGTACTTTTCATCGTACTCGGAGAGCTGGTTGACGCACTGCAAAGCATACGTCGAAATGATGCTCGGCCGATTCGGTTACGGCGGCAACTCGAAAGTCATCGAGATCGCCAGCAACGACGGATACCTGTTGCAGTATTTTGCGGAACACAATGTCCCCGTGCTCGGGATCGAACCGGCCGCGAATGTCGCCGAGGTGGCCCGCGCGAAAGGCATCCCCAGCGAAGTCCTGTTCTTCGGCGTGCAGACGGCAAAGGATCTGGTCGCTCGGGGTCACCGGGCCGATCTGCTGCTCGGCAACAACGTGCTGGCTCACGTGCCGGATATCAACGACTTCGTCGCCGGGATGCAGATCATCCTGCAACCGCACGGCGAAATCACGATGGAATTCCCGCACCTGCTGCGCCTGATGCAGAACAACCAGTTCGACACGATCTACCACGAACACTTTTCGTACCTGTCGTTCCTGACCGTCGAAAACATTTTCGCCAAGCACGGCCTGAAACTGTTCGACGTGGAAGAACTCTCCACGCACGGCGGCTCGCTGCGCATCTTCGCCTGCCACGAGGGAGATGAACGGCCGATCAGCATCCGCGTGAGTGCGATGCGAAAACAGGAACGCGATCACGGCCTGCACGACATCGCCACGTACCAGCGATTCGGCGAACAAGTGAAAGCCACCAAACGCAAGCTGCTCGAATTCCTGCTCACCGCGAAGCGGGAGGGCAAGTCGGTCGTCGGTTACGGCGCCCCGGCCAAGGGGAACACGCTCCTGAACTTCTGCGGCGTCCGCACCGACCTGCTCGAATTCACCGTCGACCGCAGCCCGCACAAACAAGGCCGCTTTCTCCCCGGCACGCACATCCCGATCCTCCCGCCGGAAGCCATCGTCAACCGCCAGCCCGACTACGTCCTCATCCTCCCCTGGAACATCCGGGACGAAGTGATGCAACAGATGTCCGGCATCCACGCCTGGGGCGGACAATTCGTCGTCCCCATTCCCGAGGTGAAAATATGCGCGTGACGGAATTCCTTCCCAAGATAGCCGACCACCGTTGATCTGATCGTGATTTCTGAAGCCGGGTTGACTCATGCAACATGTAATCCATGCGATTCTGCTGGCAGCTTTGATTTGGTTCAACTCGCCAGAGTTGTCGGCTGATGATGCGAATGTCTTGGCGGAATTCTCCGTGGCAAAGGATGGCGATTACTTGGTCGTACCGATGACGGTGAATGGCGCTCAGCATCCGTTCATACTCGATACCGCAACCTCCACGACGACTCTTGACGTGGCCCTCCGAAGCGAAGTCGGTGAATCGTTTGGAAAGAGCACAGGCGAGACTTCGAGTGGAAAGATTGAATTCCAACTGTACAGGCCTCGATCAATGTCATTGGGGCTGATCCCGTTTCCGGTTGAATCACCCGTCGCATGCATTGATCTGGCCCAGCTTCGTGAGGAGACAGGACACCAGTTCTACGGCATCCTTGGGATGGACTTTTTGAGAACAAGGGTCTTACAGATTGACTTTGATGCGGGAAGAGTTCGGCTATTGAAATCTGTTTCCCAACAAACGACGGAGACCATGCCTCTGTCCTTTTCGGTCGCCGGGATTCCCAAGACGCTTCTCCACTTGCGCGGAGTTGGTTGGAAAAGCTTTGAGGTAGGAACGAGCGGAGGCGGAACAAGTGTCCGAATCGAGCCGAAGGAGTTTCATTCGCTTTCGGAACGAGGCCATATCATCTCTCAATCCACGGGAAGTCATCTCGACGCCGGTGGATCCACCCTCGTCGCCACGGGAGTGCTTCGGTCAATTTCGATGGGAGCACATTCTGTTGAGAAACTGGATGTGAACACCTCTCGGGAAAATGTACTCGGTTTACCATTTTTGTCCCGGTTCAATCTCACATTTGATTTTCCGAATCGCACTGTCTACTTCGCACCATCAAGTGACCTACATCGAAAGGCGCGACATAACGCCAGCGGAATTCACCTGATTCAGAGTCGCGACGCGATTGAAGTGAGAGTCGTAACGAGTGAGCCGGCTCGTAGTGCGGGCATTCGCGCAGGTGACGCGGTCCTTTCGATCAACGGTAAACCTGCACAGACTCTGACATTATTCAAGATTCGCAACTTGCTTAGCGAAGCAGGTCGGGAAGTCAGATTGAAGATTCGCCGTCGCGAAGAGGTTTTTGATGTCTCCATGACACTCACAAACTTGTTTCCCGAGCCGGAATTCAAGCCCCTGCCCGCCAAGAGGACGGCACTACGCGTCATCCCGGATGCCGACTAACTTCCTTGTCCAATCACAATCCCTCGGTACGCGGCTCGTCATTATTCACCAGGCACATGCCAGCGAAACCCCGACCGAAGCTCCCGTGGCGAAAGCGACTGACCTTTGTCGGGTGTGTCGTCGTGTTCCTGTGTCTCGTCATCGAACTCGGTTGCTACTTGGGGTTGTCGATGCTGACCACGGAAACGGTCGGGACGATTCAGACGGCACGGGACAGGGTCGCGCAGGAAGCTCAGGCCACTGCCTCGATCGAGGTGTTTCACCCGTATCTCGGCTGGGTTTTGAATCCCGCTCTGCATCCTGGGATGGACGCGGCGGGCCGGCACTTCACAGTCAATGAATATGGTTTGCTCGACAATGGCTCTCCCATTCGCCATCGCGACCAAAACAAGGTGATCGTCGCTTTCGCAGGCGGGTCGGTGTCGTGGCACGTCTCGGCGGAGGGGGACAATGTTTTCGTCCAGGAACTGAAAAAAAACGAGCGGTTCCGTGGCAAGGACATCGAAATCGTGCGTCTCGCGATGAGTGGTTACAAGGAACCGCAACAACTGTTGCTCCTGACCTACCTGCTGTCACTCGGAGCGGAATACGACATCCTGATCAACATCGACGGGTACAACGAAACCGCGTTGCATGAAAACGAAAACGCAAATCAGCAGGTCTTTCCCCCGTATCCCCGAGCCTGGTGGGCGCGCGTCGAACGACAGCCCGATCCCCGCACGATCGATCTCTTTTACCGAGTCATTGTGACCAGACAGGATCGCCAGGCTTGGGCACAGTTCTGTAATCGATTGCCTCTTCAACGTCTGAACACCGTGAACTTTCTTTGGAAATCGGGTGACGCTCGCTACGCACAGCGCCTGCTGGCAGACAACATCGCTCTCGTCCAGGAGCGGGTCCGCCATCCGGGCTATCACATCACTGGACCGCGGCAGAGGTTCGCCGGTCAACCCGAAGTGCGACAATTCCTCGTGGACTATTGGGCACGCTCGTCGGTCACTCTGGGCCGGCTGTGCCATGCTCATGCGATCGAGTATCACCACGTCCTGCCGCCGAACCAGTATCTGGAAGGCTCCAAGCCGATGAGTTTTGAAGAGCGGCAGCAGGCGATTTACCTCGAAGGGACAGGGCAGACCGCTGCGGAAATGTATCCCACCCTCGTGGCACAGGGAAAACAACTCGTCGATCGCGGAATCAACTTCCACGATCTGTCGATGTTGTTCGTCAACGTGGAGGAACCGCTCTACGTGGACATGTGCTGCCACTACAACCCCACGGGAAATGAACTCGTGGCCCGGGCAATCGCGAGACACATTACCGGATTGCCGTCTGACTCGGGGGAGGGCAATCCCTGATCATGCAATTCCTCGAAACCCCGCTGACCGGTGCCTGGTCAATCGAAATGGACAAGCTCTCGGACGAACGCGGGTTCTTCGCACGCAGTTTCTGTCCCCAAGAGTTCGCACAACACGGGATCGAAATGCGGGTCGTGCAGTGCAACGTGTCGTTCAACACGCGACGAGGAACGCTCCGCGGGATGCACTTTCAAGTCGCACCGAAGGCCGAACCGAAATTGGTCCGCTGCACGCGGGGAGCCATCTTCGACGTGATTGTCGATCTCCGGCCGGAATCCCCCACGCACTGCCGCTGGTTCGGCGTGGAACTGTCCGCCGCAAACCATCGTCAACTGTACATCCCGGTCGGACTGGCTCACGGCTTCGTCACGCTGGCCGATGACAGCGAAGTCTTTTACCAAATGGGAGAATACTTCTCGGCCGATCACGCTCGCGGCGTGCGCTGGAACGACCCGGCATTCGACATCCGCTGGCCAATCGAACCGACGGTGATTTCAACCAAAGACCAAGGTTATTCCGACTACAAACCAACGTAGCCATCTGATGAACACCACAACCAAACGAGTCTTGCTTACCGGTGCCACCGGATTTATCGGCCGCTGGGCGATCCCGGCGCTGTTGCGGCGTGGGTACGAAGTGCATGCCGTGGGGCGTTGCACACCAATACTCCCCTCTCCCTCCGGGAGAGGGGCCGGGGGTGAGGGAGCGCGGCGCGGCGCGGCGCAGCCATTGCAAACCAATCGCCACTCCACGGTCCCTCACCCTAACCCTCCTCCAGAGGGAGAGGGAACTGGCTCGCTGATCTGGCACGCATGCGACCTCTTCAACCCCGCCGATACCGCCTCCGTCATCCGCTCCGTTCACCCGACACACCTGTTGCACTTCGCGTGGTACGCCGAACACCGCAAGTTCTGGACGTCACCGCTCAACGTCGATTGGGCTGCCGCTAGCCTGCACCTGCTCCGTGCGTTCGCCGACGCTGGCGGTCACCGCGCCATGTGCGCTGGTACCTGCGCCGAGTACGACTGGTCACACGAAGTCTGCTCCGAACGGGAGACGCCGACGCGCCCGCGCACTTTGTACGGTGTGTGCAAGAACAGCCTCCGCGAAGTCGCCGAACGGTTTGCGGAACGGGCCGGGATGAGCTTCGCGTGGGGACGCACCTTCTTCCTGTTCGGACCCGACGAACATCCCGACCGATTCGTTCCATCGATCATCCTCCCGCTGCAAAGCGGTCAATCCGCCGCCTGCCGCGCCGGTTCGCACGTCCGCGACTTCCTGCACGTGGCCGACGTGGCCGATGCCTTCGCGAGTGTCCTCGACAGCCGCGTCACCGGTCCTGTGAACATCGCCTCGGGCGAAGCGCGCTCGCTGGGCCGCGTGGCCGAATACCTTGCCGACCGGCTCGGCCGCCGCAGCCTCTTGAGCGTGGGATCGACTCCCTCCACGCCCGACAACCCGGTCGTGCTCCGCGCCGACATCTCACGACTGCGCACCGAAGTCGGCTGGGTCCAGCGATTCAGTCTGACGACGGGTTTGGATGACGTGATCGCACACAGCGCGGCCAGTGCTTCCCTGTCCCCTCTCCTCAGAGCAGTGAAGGGATTTGAGAGGGACGCCGCATGATCCGCTCGCTCGCCAAGTCCGGATACCAATTCGCGAAGCGCAGCCCGCTGCTGCGACGGATCGCGCGCACTCCGGTGATCGCCCGGCTAAAATCCCGAGTCGCACCGTGGGTCTTGCTGGGCGACTCTGAGTACGAACGCTGGATGGCGAATCGATTGACCACACGGCATCTCGACCACCCCTGCCATCCCGATCCCGGCTTGCTGTCGCTGCTGACGACGGCTTGGAATACGCCGCCACAGTACCTGCAAATCCTCTCCGACAGCGTGTTGCAACAACGGGGCGCGACCGATTTCGAATGGATCGTGCTCGACAACGGTTCGACCAAACCGGCCACGCGGCGACTGCTTGAGGAAATCGCCGCGAGCGATCCACGAGTCCGGTTGCTCCGTGTCGAGGAAAACCTCGGTATCGTCGGCGGCATGCGACTGGCGCTGGAGCAGGCCACGGGACGATACGTCTTGCCCGTCGATTCCGACGATTATCTGTACCCGGACTGCCTGCAAGTCGTCACGAGTTGTCTTCAGCGACACGATCACCCGGCCATTCTGTACTCTGATGAGGATCACCTGCTGGGCCGGAAGTTTGTTCTGCCGTACTTCAAGCCGGACTGGGATCCGGTGCTGTTCCAAAGCTGTGCGTACATCGCGCACCTCGGCGTTTTCGACCGGCAGCTGGCGCTGGAACTTGGCGTTTTTTCCGATCTGCGGATGAACGGGTGCCACGATTGGGACACATTCGAGCGCTTCCGGCAGGCGGGCCACGTGCCGCGGCACATCCCCGAAGTGCTCTACAGTTGGCGCATGCACAGCGGATCGACGGCGGCGAACATCAACTCGAAAGCGTACATCCGCAAGTCACACCGCGCCTTGTTGACCGGCGTGTTGCAA
>JACRIH010000180.1 GCA_016235885.1 Planctomycetales bacterium
CCCTCTCCCCAGGGGGGAGAGGGGAGGAGATGTGCTGTGCGCGACGCGAGATATCTGCACTGGCTGCCGCTTGCGGCCCCAGGTGCCGGGGCGTTGCTCGAACACACCGGCCACGTGGCCTCCGCAGTGTCGGCAACGGTCAGCATTAAGGTGGTACGCACCGAGTTCGTACCAGTCCCGTTCGATCACCAGTTTTCCGCACGACGGGCAGTACGTGCTCTGGTGCGCCTTGTCGTTCACGTTGCCCACGTACACATATTTCAAGCCGGTTTGGCGGGCGATGTCGTAGGCGGCGAGCAATGTTTCCGGCGGCGTGTTCGGTCGGTCGCGGAGGCGGAAGTCGGGATGAAACGCCGTGAAATGCACGGGCACATCGTCGCCAACATGCTTCAGAATCCAATCGCACATCCGCTGCAATTCATCGGGCGAATCGTTTTCCTGCGGGATGATGAGGTTGGTGATTTCGTACCAGACGTTGGTTTCCTTCTTCAGCCACTCCAGCGTATCGAGCACGGGTTGCAGGTGCGACAGCGTGAGATGCTGGTAGAAATCTTCGGTGAATCCCTTGAGGTCCACGTTGGCCGCGTCCATCACTTCGTAGAACGGACCGCGAGCGATTTCTGAAATGTATCCCGCCGTGACCGCAACCGTTTTGACACCGACCGCGTGGCACGCCTTGGCCGTGCCGATGGCATACTCGGCCCAGATGACCGGGTCGTTGTACGTGAAGGCCACGCTGCGGCAGTCGAGTTTCCGGGCCGCTTCCGCGATCGCTTCGGGAGTCGCCAGTTCACTCAGTCGCTCGATTTCGCGCGACTTCGAAATGTCCCAATTCTGACAAAACTTGCAACCGAGGTTGCAGCCGGCGGTGCCGAACGACAGGACGCTGGTCCCCGGCAGAAACTGGTTGAGCGGCTTCTTTTCGATGGGGTCGATACAGAACCCGGTGCTGCGACCGTACGTCGTCAACAGCATTTCACCGCCGACGTTTTCCCGAACGAAGCAAAAGCCCCGATCCCCCGGCTTCAGATGGCACTCTCGCGGACACAAGTCACACACGATCCGGCCGTGCTCGTCTTCCTCGTGCCACCAGCCACCGGCGAACAGTCCGTCGGCTCGCAGTGCGTTCGGTGGTGGAAGCGTGACAATCCGTGGCATGGCCTGACTCCTGGTGCGGAATTGTAGCAGATGCCGGAGTCAGTTCGAGGCGGCGTGGAAGCGAGACGCGGAGACACGGAGAAAGGGAGACACGGAGAGAGAGGCGCGGCGAGTTGGGTCATCTCCGTGTCTCTCCCTATCCGTGTCTCATCAACTCACCGCACGGGCTGTTTCGCTCGGAACACGGCCAGGTGTTCGCGCAGCCGTTCGGGGTGTGAGACGGCGGCGAGGGCGAGGGCTTTCTCGGCCCATTCGGACGCTGCGTCGAAGTGACCGCATTCGGCGTGGGCGCAAGCGAGGGCGTCGAGGCTGTCGGCATCCTGCCAGTGAGTCTGTTCGCAGGCACGTATCGCGTACTGCAACGCGCGTTCGCCGTGACGGAATTCGGCTTCCGGACACGTCGACCACAGCCAGGCGAGTTCGCGATAGCCGGCGGGTTCGTTCGGAGCCAATCGCACGACCGATCGAAAATCGGACATCGCGTCGACATGCTTGGCCTGCCGGACGCGAGCCTGACCGCGGTGCGTGAGGGTGAATGTGTCGTTCGGCTGGGCCTTGAGGACTTCAGAGAAATCCGCTTCGGCGGGAGCGAACTGTCGCAACTCGGCGTATGCGAGGCCGCGACCGAGGTAGCCACGCACGTCGGTCGATTTGAGCCGCGTGACTTCGGTGAAGTCGCGGATTGCCGACTGATAGTCACCCAATTCAAACCGGGCGAGGCCGCGGCCGAGGAGTGCGAGCCAATTCTGAGGCCGCAATCGCAGCGCGGCCGAGAAGTCGTCGATGGCTCGCTGGTACAGACCGCGCTTGCCGTACGCTCGGCCGCGGTCGATGTATGGTTTCGGGTCGTTCGGCTTCACGCGAATCAGGGCCGAGTATTCTTCGAGCGACAGGTTCGACCACGACGCATCGCCGAGCTTGGCGAATTCGAGGGTATTACCGGTCCCCGTTCCGGCTCCTGTTGCCGATTCGTCATTCGCTCGATTGCGAATCGTCCCGACGGCATTTCGCAGCAGGATGCCGCTGTCGATCCGCGTCCAGTCGCCGGAGAACAGCCGACAGACGAAGACTTCGGCCGTGACTTCACGACCGGCTCGATTTGTGCGTGTCTCGGCTTTCAATTCAAAGCTATGCAGATCGTCGAACTTGACCGTCACTCGATCGCGCCAGAACCACCAGCCCGTCGTGGCAGTGAATCGGTCCTTCGCGATCGTGACGCGTTCGGTCAGCGCTTCGGGGACAAACACCAACAGAAGGAGTGACGCGACGGCGACGATCCAACCACCGACGTGAGTCGCAGCCGACCGCGTGTTGCCTCCGGCAGCGATCAGGAACCCTCCGAGCACAATCGGAACCGCTCCGATCATGCAGATCCCGACCGTGACCAGCCACGAGAACTGAAACGTCGTTCTGCCTTCCGACACGCTCGACTGGACCAGCCAGCTTGTTTCTCCTTCGGCTGCGATTGAGGTCGTGCCCGCATCCGCCGCGCATGCCTGGCGATCTCCTCCCGCGAGCAGCGTCAACAAGAGCGCGAGAACGGCAGCAGCGGCGAATCGGCGTGACGGGATTTGTCGAACGGAATTCATTCCGTTCTCCTCTTTTCAAATGGAAACCAAACTCGTGCATGCCGGTCCACGACAAACAAAATGGATTGTGGCGCGATGCACTTTCGCGTGAAGCTTAGCTCACATCTCGCCCGCGTGCCGACCGGGCACGGTGAGTGTCTGTAGCCCAGGCCCTTGTGGTCTGACGATTTGAGCCAACACATCAATCGACCGAGCCACAAGGGCTCGGGCTACGGTGAGTCGGACGGAACGGTCGTGCCGATTCCGCCGCGTCGGGGAACTGTTCGCGTTGCGTTTCGGCAACAGGCGACCTACAGCCGCCCGGGAGGCCGCACGCCACGGCCGCGCTGGCCGGTGAGAGAGTCACCGAGGTCCGAGCGGGCTTCGTCGGCGAGTTTGAGCAGACGCTGGACGACTTCGGGGTGTTGGTCGGCGACGTTGGTCGTTTCGCCGATGTCGTCGCGCAGGTTGTACAGCGTCAGGCCAAGCTGTTCGACGCGGTATCCGTGCCGGGTGGCGATCCCTTCCAGACCCGACTTCGTCAGCGAGTCGGGTTTGAGATTGTGGAAGTTGGACGGCTTGCCATCGCGGCCCGGTTCGCCCGCGACGACCAGGTATCGGTGCGGAAGATGCAACTTCCAGTCACCCGACCGAACCGCGTGTAATTCGCTGTCGGCGTAGAAAAAGAACTTCGCGTGCTGGCTCTTCGCGCCGGGTTGGCCAGACAACATTGGCCACGCATCGCGGCCGTCAATCGGTGGCTTCGGGAGATCGGCACCGATCAGCTTCGCGACGGTGGGGAGGATGTCCATCGTCGTGACGATCTCGTCGCTCGTTCGTCCGGCGGGAATCCTGCCCGGCCAGCGGGCGATGCCGGGCATGCGCACGCCTCCTTCAAATGCCGTCAACTTGCCGCCACGCAGCGGGCCGGACGATCCCGCATGGCTGCCGTATGACAGGAACGGGCCGTTGTCCGACGAAAAAATCACCAGCGTGCGGTCGTCGATGCCGAGCCGCTTGAGCGTCGCCATGACTTCGCCTACCGACCAGTCGAGCTCTTCGACGACATCGCCGTACAGCCCGCCGGCACTTTTGCCGCGGAACCGGTCCGATGCAAAAATCGGCACGTGCGGCATCACGTGCGCGAGGTACAGGAAGAACGGCCGATCCTTGTGCTGCTCGATGAACTTCACCGACCGCTCGGTGAATTGCCGCGTGAACTGCGACTGATCCGGATCGGTGGCCACGACTTTTTCGCCATCGATCAACGGCAGCGGCGGAAACGTGCGCACGATGGGGTGATATTGGTTGCTGCAATCGTTCGGGTACGGCAACCCGAAGTAGTTGTCGAACCCGTGTCGCAGCGGATTGAATTCCGGTTGATGACCAAGGTGCCACTTGCCGAACAGCGCCGTGGCAAAACTGCGCTGCTGGCACATCTCCGACAGCAGCAGCTCGTCGGCATTGATGCCGACCTTGCTGGTCGGATTCAACGCCCCCTCCAGCCCAACCCGGTTGGCATAACACCCGGTCAGCAGCGACGCCCGCGACGCCGTACACACCGCCTGCGACACATAAAGACTGGTGAGCCGCACCCCTTCGCGGGCGATCCGGTCGATGTTCGGCGTGCGAATGGTCTTCGATCCGTAGCAGCCGAGGTCTCCGTAGCCGAGGTCGTCGGCCAGAATGATGATGATGTTCGGCAGCGATGGCACGGGCTTCGGATCGGCCGCGCAGATAGGTGCTATACCCGCCAATACGCAGCACAGTGCTCCAAGCAGTCGCATGAGTGCGTCCTCTCGTCAATCAGAATCGTACAGTCGCCGAAGATGAGAGCCTGTACTTATCTACCCTTCGTTGCAAGGTCTTCCAATTCCTTGATCAGTTGCTGAACGTCGGCCTTTGCTCGCGCTTTGAACCACAGGTTAAAGTGCAGCGGTGGGTCACCGGACGGTCTGTAGTCAGCATACACAGGATTCGCAGTCGCATGGAGGATATCCTGTCGCTCACCTACGAAATGCATCCAGTATTGATTTGTTTCTTCATTCTGTGGGACGAGAGGAAGCACGATGTCAACGTGTTCAAGCTCGCCGGCGGAAACCAAAACGGCGAGGCTAGGCTCGATAGCGTAAGGTGGCGTGGCTCCGTAAAGGCCAGCTTGCACATCGCGCATGAAGCTTTTCGGATCTCGCGTGAATGCGACGTAATCATTGACCAGTTTCCAGTGATGCTGCACGGATAAGGGCTCACCACTCGTGGCGCTATCAGAACGCGGAACAATCAAGTGCGACAGAAATCCAAGGGCGAAAGCCACCAAACCGACGGTGATGGATTTTGAGTTCATGTAGACGACCTGCCAAACATACCTCGCACGATTGCCTGTCGCACGTCACGGCACCTGCATTCCCAGATTCTTCACGAGGAACGCCCACACGTCGGCGACTTCTTCGATGACTTTCGCTGTCGGCTTGCCCGCGCCGTGGCCGGCTCGAGTTTCGATGCGGATCAGCACGGGCGTTATTCCCGCGTGAGCTTGCTGCAACGCGGCGGCGAATTTGAAGCTGTGGCCGGGGACGACACGGTCGTCGGTGTCAGCGGTGGTGATCAGCGTCGCGGGGTATTTCCGACCCGGTCGGAGGTTGTGATACGGCGAGTAAGCCAGCAGCGCTTTGAATTCGTCGGGGTTGTCCGCTGAACCGTAGTCGTCCACCCAAAACCGTCCAGCGGTGAACTTGTGAAACCGCAGCATGTCCATCACGCCAACGGCGGGCAGGCACGCGCCGAACAAGTCGGGACGTTGCGTCATCGCGGCTCCGACCAGCAGGCCACCGTTCGATCCTCCTTGGATCGCGAGTTTTGGAGGCTTGGTGTAGCCATTGGAAATCAGCCACTCGCCCGCAGCGATGAAATCGTTGAACACGTTTTGTTTTTTGAGTTTCGTGCCTCCTTGGTGCCACTCTTCTCCATATTCGCCGCCGCCGCGCAGGTTGGCGACCGCCAGCACGCCGCCCATTTCGAGCCACGCGGCGCGGTTCACCGAAAACCCAGGCGTCTGCGGAATGTTGAAGCCGCCGTAACCGTACAGCAGTGTCGGGTGAGTGCCATCCAACTTGATGCCGCGTCGCTGCGTGATGAACATCGGCACCCGAGTGCCATCCTTGCTTTGATAGAACACCTGCCGCACTTCGTAGTCATCCGCCTTGAAATCGACCTTCGCCTGGCGGAGCAGACGGTTCTGGCCAGTCGTCAGGTCGTAGCGGTAGATGCGCGGTGGTGTCGCGTAGCTGGAGAACGAATAGAAAGTTTCGGTGTGTTCCCGCTTGCCACCAAACCCGTCGGCGCTCCCGATCCCCGGTAGTTCGACCTCGCGGACCAACATGCCGGACAGCGAGAAAACTTTCACCTGCGTTCTGGCATCTTGCAGATACTTGGTGACGAACTGGTTGTTGACCAGATTGACTCCGGTCAACGTGTCCTTGGATTCGGGGATGATCTCGCGCCAGTTGTTCGGTTTCGGCTTGGCGATGTCGATGGCAATGACGCGTTTGCGAGACGCCTTCAGATCGGTCTTGAAGTAGAACACCGTGTCGTCGTTGCCGACGAACGAGTATTCCTGATCGAAGTTGTCGATCAGTTCCACGAATTCGGCGTTGTCTTTCGACAGGTCTTTGTACAGCACGCGGTACTTGTCGTCGGTCCCTTTCCACACGGTGACGATCAGGTAGCGACCGTCCTCGGTGACCTCCGATTGGAAACCCCACTTCGGTTCGTCCGGCCGTTTGTAAATCAGCTTGTCGTCGCTCTGCGGCGAGCCGACGCGGTGGTAGAACACCTTTTGATTCAGGTTTGTTTGTTGAAACGCCGCACCCTTGGGCGGTTCATCGAACCGGCTGTAGAAGAACCCCAGCCCGTCCTTCGTCCAGGT
Source organism: Planctomycetales bacterium (assembly GCA_016235885.1). Taxonomy (GTDB): domain Bacteria; phylum Planctomycetota; class Planctomycetia; order Planctomycetales; family Planctomycetaceae; genus JACRIH01. Next base: position 6,652 of record JACRIH010000180.1, read on the forward strand.
GGCTGAGCTGAACTTGACCCACTTCAACTCGTCCGGCAACACTTCCCGCGAGGCGACTTTCATGACCCGCCACGTATTCCAGTCCGAGCCGGCTTCGGCGATCCCGTACGCCATGAGCTGGCCATCGTCGCTGAACGACGTTCCGGCGAGTGCGACCGTGCCGTCCTTCGACCACGTGTTGGGGTCGATCAGCACGCGAGGTTCGGCATCGAGCGTGTCCTGCTCGTACAACACGAACTGGTTTTGCAGGCCATCGTTCTTCGCGAAGTAATACTTGCCACCGCGCTTCGAAGGTGTGCCGAACTTTTCGTAGTTCCACAGTTCCGTCAGTCGCTTGCGAATCTTCTCCCGCTGCGGAATGGTTTCGAGGTAGCCGAATGTCACCTTGTTCTGCGCTTCGACCCAGGCCTTCACTTCATCCGACGTCCGCACGTCGTCTTCGAGCCACCGGTACGGGTCGGGCACTCTCGTCCCGTGATACTCATCGACATGGTCGATCCGTTTGGTGACGGGCGGTTTCGGAGGCTGACCGGGTTCATCCGCCACGGCAGCGGCAGACGAGGCGACGAACGACATGGCGATCCATCCAGCG
>JACRIH010000179.1 GCA_016235885.1 Planctomycetales bacterium
TCCACTCGCTTGAGGTTTCCCGATGACGTGAAGCTGTAGTCGCCGATTGCCAGGCCGGGCACATTGAGCGCGGACGCTCCACTGGCGACCCAACCGTGGTCCGAGTGCTGCCGCTTCAAACTCGAACGTTCGACCTTCTGGTAAATTCGCGTGCGGCCGGGGATCAGCGGCGAAATGATATCGTCCGCGAGTGCGAAGACGCTCCAATCGCCGATCGTCATCACGTTGTACACAATGTTGTTCAAGTCCCATGGACTGTACGGGTGATGCATCGAGAGCGGCTGGTGATCGAACACCGGTTGCGGTGCGTACGACAGACTGTTCCAAGCGCCCAGTTCGATGTCACTCCAGTAGCTCGAGCGGCGATGCGAGAGGAGTTGCTCCATGTTGTCGATGCCCTTGGCGGGCACGACTCCTGCCGTCTGTTTCGTGTCGCGACTTGCGGCTTCGCGTTCCGCTGGGTGGACGGGCATGCGGGCCGCCTGTCCCACAGATTTCAAACTTCCCACTTCAGACGAGTCGGCGAAAATCGTTCGCACGGCGCGGCCGTCGAGGAACTCGGTGTCGTACGGCACGCTGGCGAGTTCGAGGATCGTCGGCGTGAGATCGACGAGGCGGCAAGGGGTTGTCACGCGAGCGCCGCGGCGGACGTTCGGGCCGGAAACGTAGAAGCTGGCGTGCATCGCTTCCGGAAACGGGTAGCCGTGCGCCGACCCGGACGTGTTCTGCGTGCCGAAGAACCAGCCGCGATGCGCGGTGACGACGAGGTCGGGAGCGTAGTTCAACTCCTGAATGCGCAGGTTGTCCTGCCACAGCATGTGTCGCGTGAGCGACACGACACTGTCGGGGTAGTTGGTTTCCGTGGTCACCCACAGCCACGTCTTTTCGTCGTGAAATGTTTTCAAGAAGTCGCGGTCCAGGCAGCCGACAAGTCCCAGCGGATCAGCCTTGGGTTCGATGACCTCGTCGAAGATCACGTCACCATTCGTCGCCGGGCGGACATTCGTGGCGGAGGTGTAACGGTAGACCCACTTGCCGGCCGCGTCCCAGTCGCGCTCGATCACCGCCTGACCTCGATCGCGGGTCGTGATGAGAATCGACGAGTCCGACAACTTGAGCAGCACGAGATCGACCGGGAAGTTCTCCCGGCCGTAGTCATCGACCGCGGCGGTGTTCGCAATCGACTTCGGCAGGTCGAGTGGTTCGAAGTGGTCGGCGATCCGATACCGGATCAAATCCGCCGCCCGGTTCGCCTGCGACCAGTCTCCCGACCGGAAATGACCGCGCGGCAGCGAGATTCTTGCGGCTCCGGTCGCATCGGCATCGACGAAGGCGAATTCCAGCGGGCCGGAATCCGAGTGACGGTTCTCGGACCGGTGTTGCCGCACGGACAAACCCAGCCCACCGCCGATCCACTCGCCGGACTTCGAGATTTCTCGCGGACGGAAGAACAACTCGTTGGCGAGGTCGTACCGCGAGAGATGCGACGTCTCGCCACCAATATGTCCGTGGTCGCTGACGAGGACGAGGTAGGTCGAATCGAGCCGCCCCAGTGCATCGAGTTCGTTGACGACATCGCCAATGAGTTTGTCCGCGCGGGCGATTGTGCGGCGGGCGCTGCCAAACTGCCCGCGGCTGAGCTTGTGACTCGCCGAATCCGTTTCGGGCAGCCAGATGATCGTCACCGGCTTTCGCTGCGACAGCAGATAGTTCACGGCGTAGTGACCGTTGGCATCGTCGTTGTACTTCCATGCTTCATGAGCTTTGAGGTACGGCAACTGTTTGGACATGCTCCGTGTCCACAGTAGCGGCGGAATCTCGGTCATCAACGGCAAGACGCTCGTCCCCCAGTCGCTCCCGGCAGCGCGCAGGTAATCGTACAGGCCGGGGATCTCACTCGTCCGCGATTCTTGAAACTGCCGGCTCTGCTCGTCGCCGCGAGTCAGTCGAAGTGCGGTCGTCTCGGCTTGCATCACCGCCTTGTCCCAGCCTTGCGGCCCGAGTTGTCGGGCGCTGCGGCTCGGTCCCAGCGGTTCGAGAAACGAATCGGACGTGAGCTTGTGCCGGCTGAAACGGACCTGCCCCTTCAAGCCATGTCGATCCGAGTAGCAGCCCGTCCACATGTTGCCGTTGGACGTGATCGTGTCCGACGGGAACGACGTGAAGGCGTTGACGAGGTACGTCCCGCCGTCGACGAAGCTCCGTCGGATGTTGGGCAGGTGCCCCATCGCGACCATTTCTTCCACGACGTCGGGCCGCAACCCATCGACATAAAAGACCACGACCGAGCAGTCCGGCAGCGGTTCGCCGCGTTGCGGTTCGTCCGGTGGCGGCATGTCGCGAAATGCGATCGGCTGGACTTCCATCGGCCGCGAGACCTGCACGCGGAACTCGCCCGAATTGTCGGCGACGTTTGGATCGTTGATCCCCAGCAACAAGCGCCCCGACTCCGGCGCTTCGAGGCTCATCTTGCCGCCCACGAAGAACGGCAACGAGTTGCCGATCCGACCAATCAGACAAAAGCACGGAGCCGGCCCGTTGGCTCCGGCAGGAAGTGGAAAGTTGAGTTGCTGCGCGGAGTCGGCGTAAAAAAATGTTCCCGCCGGTCCAACTTCCTTTTCGATCAGGTCCCGGGACTTCTCGACCTTCCCAACCTGGATTTTCCCTGACGCAAGAAACGTGATTGCGTCCCCTTGTCGCACGTCGATCTCTGTGTCCACCCACAATTGGTTCCCCGGTACGACAATGTTGTCGGCGAACGCGCTGGAGGGTTCTGCGGCGACTTGAATGACTCCCGTGGACTTGCGTCGGCCGATTGATTTCGCGTGGCCCATCGGGACGACGCGAGCCGTCGATCGATTTGTGGTTTGATCGCCAACCACCCACGCCGGACGGTTCGACAACCCACGGGCGGCTCCACTTTCGAAGACTCGCTCCGACGAGCAGCCCGCGCATGAACTGACCACACCGGCAACGATCAGCCAGAGCCATCGCACAATCGGCGAGTTCGGCCGCTGCTCGGCTGGTTCGTGGCGCTGGAACATCCGGGGCATGGTCATGGAGCGCTTCTGTGACGGCGTCCGGCAGGGTCAGGAACGGCAAACGGAGACGACGAATCTGCGGTTGGAAACACAACCAACCCCGCGTCCGTCTTCCGCTACCTCCCGAGAATCCGAGCGAACGGAAACTCCGCTTCGCCCGGTACGATGCACGCCACACAGAGAATCGTCACCGCCCACAAAACGGTTAACGCAAACGAGCCGCGTCGACGCTCCGCCCGCCAACCCGCGTCGTCCTGCAACACCTGCTCCGCGCCTGCCGGGGAATCGGATTTGAGAAACCTTGCGGGCGGGGCAAAAGGTGACAGTGCGGAGTGGACGGTGGACGGTGGACGGTGAAGCCCGGCACAACGCCAGCAATCTATCCTCGTCGACACTGTCCACCGTCCACCGTCCACTTTTTCCCTACTGCCCACTCCCCACTGCCGCGGCCTTGCCGCTGCGTTCGCGAGTCGCTCGTCCGTTAGCCCACAGCATGAGGCCCTGCAAGTGCTGCTGGCCTCGCGAAAAGTAGGCGGCATCCAGCGAGTCCATGTGCTGCGCGTATCGGCGGTCGCGTTCCGCCTTCCAGTTCGCGGCGGGATGGACGATGCCCAGTCGCACCAACTCGTCAGCGACGGCATCGCCCAACAGTTGATAGCCCCGAATCGAAGGATGCACGTGGTCCACCAGCCACTTGTCGCCGGGAATGCCGCCGGGGCTGAGTTCCTCGAAAAGTTGACGGTTGTTGACCAGCGGAGTGCCGGTCTCGCGGGTGACGTTGAGGACGATTTGATTCATCGGTTCCAGAATCCGGAGCGGGCAGATATCGAGTTCCTTGGCCTGCATGAACTCCCCGCGTGCCTGTTCCAGCAACCCCATCGCCTCGTAACATTTGGCAAGGTCGAAGCGCAGCCCTGCGTGCTCGTCGTCAATGTCCATCGCATCGCGCAGCAGCGAGACGGCTCTGGCATAGTCGCGACCGTAGTGCCGCCGGGCCTCCGACCACACAGATTCCCAGCGCTCCCGCTCCTCGTCCCGCAGCCCGGCCCGATGCTCGGCTTTGAACGGTGGCGAATCACGCAGGTTGCACACGGGATTCATCAGTACGATCGGAACGCCGGCATCGCGGGCGATCCGCACCATCCGCCGCAGATTGAGTTCGTAGTGCGCGATTACAGCCCGCCGCCATTCGTCATCGCGGTGGTACGCCTCCAACCCGCCTCGATAGTCCAGCAGGGCTTCGACCTCGTCGGACAACGTCGTGCGCCCGTGATCCGGCTGCGACGTCGGCATCAATTGTCCGCACGCGGATCGGAGCAGTGTGTACGTGCGAAGCTGCGAAATCAGTTCGTGCGTCCTCGCAATCACCCGTGGTGTCCGTTTGATTTGGTCGTACGTGCGGTCTTCCAGGAATTCATTGTGGCTGCAATGCACGACCAGCAGATCCGGCTGATAGCACAGCACTTCTTTCAGGATTGGAACCATCCGGTAGCTGGCGTAAGAGATGCCGCCGCAGTTGACCACGTCCCAATGCCGATCCGGTTCCGCGGCGTTCAGGCTGATCTCCAGCCACGAGCTGAACGACGTCTCGATGGTCCACGGATTCCCCTGCACGGTCGAATCGCCGATGCAAAAGACGCGAAACTCGTGCGGCTGTTTGACCGCGCCGAACGAATCCGGCTGAAAGTGAGGCAGTCGGGAGCGCGGAATCTCGTAGCGCGTTCCGTCGGCGTTGCGTTCGAACAACGGCCGAACCGTGCTGAACCCTACGAATGGATCGTCATGCGCACTCGGCCGCCCCACATCGAACAGCATCAACGCGGACTCGACCATCACGAACGGTGCCAGTCCGACAAGCACAGCCCCCAGCCGAAAGAGTGCTCGCCGAGAGCGAATCCGATTCGCCAGAGATTTGCCGTCATTCGTCGTGTGCATGGACATTCGTCCACAGTATACGAACCCAATGAGTGCCAGACGCAAGGGAGTCGATTCTGGAAATTCTTTGCAATTTTCGCGTGACACTGCGTCCGCATCCGGCCCTGAAGTCGTGTGCGGATGCGAATGGCTTGCGTTCGTGCCACAATGTCACTCCTCCGGAGTCGGTCATGGACCCTACGAACGCGAACGCCGCCAACGCCAATCCTCCCGCCGATGCGAATCGGTCCAGCTCCCCGACCGACCCCACGCGGCTGGTGGCACCCGATGATCCGGCGTCGGAACTGGCTAACGTTCTGGATCAGTATCTCGCTGACTTGCAGGCCGGGCAGCAACCGGACCGGCAACGTCTGCTGGCCGATCATCCCGAACAGGCCGCGCAGTTGGAGCAATGTCTGGCCGGGATCGAGTTCATCCACCGAGCCGCTGCAACCGCCCCGACTCGGCTGGGCGACTTCCGGATCCTCGGCGAAGTGGGCCGTGGCGGAATGGGCGTCGTCTACGAAGCCGAACAAATCTCGCTCAAACGGCGAGTCGCCTTGAAAGTGCTGCGGTATGGTGCAGCGGCAGACAACGAAGCGATGCAACGCTTCCAACGCGAGGCCGAGACCGTTGCGACGCTGCATCACACGAACATCGTCCCGATCTTCGCCATCGGCTGCGAGAACGGGGTGCATTACTACGCGATGCAGTTCATCGAGGGACACAGTTTGGCGGATGCGACCATCAGCCGGAACGCGCTAGCGTCCGGTTCCGATCCACAACAACCGGACGCAAGCGCGTTCCCGCTGATTGGTCAGTCGCGCTCCAATGACATCGCCAACTGGGGCCTGCAAGCTGCTGAAGCACTCGCACACGCGCATCATCGCGGCGTGATTCATCGTGACATCAAGCCGTCGAATTTGATTCTCGATCCTGACGGACGAATCTGGTTGACCGACTTTGGACTCGCGAAGCGGATGGATGATGTGTCGCTGAGCATGGCTGGAGCAATCCTCGGCACGCCGCGATACATGAGTCCCGAACAGGCGGCCGCGTCGAAGAATCCGGTCGATCATCGGACGGACATCTACAGTCTCGGAGCGACGCTGTACGAGCTGGCGACCGGTCGGCCGTTGTTCGAGGGGGATTCGCCGCACTTGGTCATCACGCAAATTCTCACGAACGAACCGCCGGCACCGCGCGTCGTTTGTCCGAATCTGCATCGCGACTTTGAGACGATCATTCTGAAATGTCTCGCGAAGGAACCGGCTCAGCGGTACGCGACGGCTCAGGCGTTGGCGGATGACTTGCGGGCGTTTGTCGAAGGGCGAGCGATCAAGGCTCGGCGTTCGACGTTGGTCGAGCAAGCGGCGCGCTGGTTCAAGCAGCAGAAGCGGAGCGTTGGTGTCGCGGCGGCGGCGGTCGCGGCGACGATTGCGGTTGTCGTCGGCGGCTTGATCGCGTGGCAGATGCACTCGCAGGCGAAGCTCGGATACCTGACGCTCAACACGCCGCGCGAGGGGGATCAGCGAGCGGAAGTCGCGGAAGTCTTGTCACTCGATGATGTGCCGGTGCTCTCGCCGTTCACCTTGCCGACGAAAGAACCGGTGGCGTTGCCGGAGGGAGCGTATCGGCTGCGGCTGACAGCGCCGTCGAAAGTCAGTCAGTCGTACTTGTTCGACGTCGCAGCGGGCGCATCGCAGACACACGAGGTCGGGCTGGTGAATGAGACGGTTGGCCACGCGATCCCGCTGCGTTCACCGGTGGGCGTGGAGGTGAGCGAGCCGCGTCTCTTCGTCGGGCCACAGGATGCCAACAGGCCGACGTTGCGGTGTTACTCGGTTCTGTCACAACCGCAGCAACAGGCCGTCCAGGAGGGATCGTCGATCAACGTGGTTCGCAGCACCGACCCGATGCCGTTGTGGGAAGCGAATTGGAGTCTCGACGCGCCGGACATCATCTCGTTCTTGAAATTGCCCGCAGACCGCGAGGCGTGGAAAGTGTTGCCGGCACAGTGGGATGTCGCGGCCTGGCAGCAGGTGCTGGCCTGGTTCGATCCGTCGTGGTTCCGGAATGGAACGCCGCCGAAGGTGCTGCAACCGGCGCGCGATCTGAATGGCGACGGCGCGGAAGATGTGATCTGGTCCGCGCCGCAATTGGCCAATCGGCAGCAGGGGAGTTTTGGTCCGGGACCGTTGACTCCGAAAGCGGCGGTGCTGGTCGCGGCATCGGGGAAGGACGGACAACCGCTGTGGTGGTTCCGGCCGCAGGATGCGAGCGGCAGCGCGAGTCGTTTATTGGGAGAACCGATTTGGGCGATCGAACCGACACGCGATCACGCGGGGATCATCGTCTGTGGGTTGCGGACAACTCAGGGGATGGAATCGTGGGTCGAAGCCGTGTCGAGCACAACGGGCGAATCACTCTGGCGGTCCCGACTAGCTCCCGTCGTGCCTCAGAGTTCGGCGTGGCTGACGACAACGACGATGCCGGATGGCAAGCTGGTCGTGGTAGCGGTTCTCGGCCGACATCTGGTCGTGCTCGATGCCGCGACCGGAGAGTGTCAGCCTCGAGCAACGGCGACGGAGGGCGATTTTGAAAATCATCTGGCTCTGCGCGGCAACGAATACGTCTTGGACGCACGGTTCGCGGACTTGGACAGTGACGGCATCACAGAAGCGCTGCTGACAATTCAGACGAGCGATCGCGGCATTCACGACACGGCGTTCTCGGTGTCTCAGAACAAGACGCTTTGGGAAGTGCCGTCGAGCTTCGAGGTTGGGGCCTATCATCAGAACGAAGCTCGACACAGTTGGCCGCTGATCGCTGATCTGGATGGTGACAACAAGCCCGAAGTGATCCTGCCCGGCAAACGCGAAGAGGGAGCGAACGTGTCTGACGGCTGCCGAGTCCTCGACGGCATGACTGGCGAGGCACGTTGGACTCGGAGGTTTCCCAACCGCTTCCGCAATCGTGGCCGCAAGCCCGAACAATTTGTCGTCGGCCCGGACCTCGATGGAGATGGGAAGCGTGAGTTGTTCATGGCGTCGATCCGCAGCGAGTACGGGGCACGCATGGTCAGCCAGACTGCGAGCCATCATTACGAAGAGTGTTTTCTGTACGTCGACTGCTTCTCCGGCCGCGACGGACGGAGCGTGTGGTGGCAGCGTATTCCGCTCGGCTTTTCAGAGTACGCGGCGTGGACGGGGATCACCGGTGAAATGCTGTGGTGGGGTATGGACAGTCCGCTTGGCGCGCCGGAGGGCGTTAGCCCCCGGACGA
>JACRIH010000011.1 GCA_016235885.1 Planctomycetales bacterium
CGTGGAGCATCGCGGCGGCGACACCCGAGCGGTGGTCGGCCGTGGTTCCTCTGGCTGGTGGCGGCGAACCGGAGCAGGCGGCCAAGTTGAAAGACCTCCCGGTGTGGGCGATCCACGGTGCGACCGACGCGGCGATTCGACCGGATGAATCCCGGAAGATGATCGACGCCCTCAAGCAAGCGGGTGGCCAACCGCGTTACACCGAGGTGCCCAACATGGATCACCAGGTGTGGGACGTCGCCTACGACAGCGACGCGCTGTTCGATTGGATGCTGAACCCGAAGTCCGCTCCCACCGATCCCACGCCGAAACTGAATCCTCGCAAACCGGCCGCGGTCGCCAAGGTCGATCAAGGCCCGTTCGTTCCCGCGCTGGAGATTCCGAGCGCCGTGTCGATCCGGCTGGGGAACGAAATGCTGGAGGCGCTGGCCGATTCGATTCCCAAAGTCATCCCGGCCGACACGCTCAGCGGCAACCTCAACGACATGTACGATTCGACGTACACCGAGGGGATCTCGTTCGGTGTGACATTGAGCGGCATCAGTTACTCGGGTGAGGTTTCGCGTGCGAAGGTGCAGGCGTATCGTCCCGACCGCGTCAACGTGCAGATTGGTCTGCGGAATGTGCAGATTTCGATCGGCGGCGCTTACGTTTCGGGCGGCGGCAAGGAAGCGGGGACGGGGCCGATCAGCGTCGTGATTGGTCACCAGCGTCCGGCCTGGGTCAGCTTCGACGTGATGCCGTACATCGAAAACCGGCGACTGCGCCTCAAGCTAACCGGCACGTCGTTCAACATCCCGAACGACAACTGGTACGTCACCAACCCGGCGGGTGTGTGGGTGCGCGGCTTCGGCATGGACCGCGGGAAAGTCTCCAGCGGACTCGTGGATGGTCTGTACGGGAACAAGGGGCGCATCGAAGCGGAAATCATCGCCACCGTGCCGCGAATGGTGAAACAGTTGGAGGAGAAGTTGGATGTCGGTGAGATCAGCGAGGTCGTGACCAACCTGTGGCCACTGCCGGTCTATCGTCCGCGAGTCCGCGTCTGGCCGGAGTCGATCAGCACCGACACAAACGGCGTGTCGCTCGTGCTGGGAGTCACCGCGGCCGCGATCGATTCACAAAGGATACCGAAGCAGGTCAAGCGAGCCACGACGACGGTGATCCCCGCCAGTTCGGTCCCCATGTCGACGAAGCTGCAACTCGGCCTGGCTCCACAATTGCTGGGACCGCTCACCGAAATGCTGGTCGAAGCTGACGTGGCGAACATCAACGTGCTCGACACGCCCGGTCAGGCTCTCGCCCGGTTGGCCGATCCGCTGGTCCTGATCGAAGCGATTCCCGAACTCAAACGGCTCGGCGACAAGGTGCAGATCGTGTCCGAGATCGTGATGGCCTCGCCACTTGATGTGGCGGATGGCACGCCACTACCGAAAGTCTCGACGGCCAACGGTCGCGATTCCAAAGCCTTGGGCAACGGCAAAGACGAACCCGGCAAAGTGGTCACGGCATCCGCGGACGAACCGCGACGACGCGTGGAATTCCGCGTGCCGAAACTCAAGCTGGTGATCTCGGTCCGAAACGGCGACAAGAATGCGAAGCTGACTCCGTTTGCCGAATTCGACGTCAATCTGAAACAGCAGGCCGATCCGAGACTGCTCAAGCCGACATCCCGCACGCGCGCCCTCGCTTTGGTGTGGGACGAGAATCCCCATTTCGAGGTGCAGGGAGGATTCGCACCGGGATACAAAGCGGAGAACGCGAACATCGACCACGACCGCATCAAGTCGTTGATTTCCGACGGCTGGAAAAACTGGATGCAGAACGGTCCCATGACCACCACGAACATCCCCGATGTGAACCTCGGCTATTCCAAGCTGCGAATCGCGGACCTCGACTGGTCGTCCCCGTTGTTGCTGGCCACGTTCGGTCCGCCGGGCGTACGGATCAGCAACTCGTTCGACAAGCCGCTCGTGTACGACATGAAGGGTCCGTACAGCGACTGGGGCGGACCGTACACGCTCAACGCGGGGGAAGATCACTACTTCCCGATCACGTACCCGGTCCTCTTCCGCCGCAAGATCAACGGCCAGTACCAGGCGTTCACGCTCCCGGTGGGTACGCACTCGGAATTCCGTGTGCCAATCGCCGGTGGCCCTCCAGGCTTGTTTGAAGCGCGAGAGCCGGGAGAAGAGTAGAGGTGAGAACGATTTGTAACCCGGTCACTCCGTGACCGGAATTCGAGTCACGGAGTGTCTCGCCTACTTTCGATTCGTTGATCAGCGGCTGTCCCACATTCCGAGGTCCATCTCAGACCAGGCGGTGTCAACGAGGGATGGGATTCCCAATGAATCCGCGTCGTCTCGCAAGCTGGCAGAGGCGACCTCTGCGCGACGAGAGATCATGCCGCTTCGCAAGGGATCGACCCGGTCCACTGCTCGCGGGTTGACGAGGATTGTTCCCAGGCGGTCGGAGGTCAGCAATCCTGACAGCGAAGACACCGAGTCGCCACGGGAAATGAAATGTGATGGACCATTTGAAGCCACGCTGGCGGCAATCGTTTCCGACGAGGACGTTTCGGACCGAACCGTCGCACGGCGGGCCTGGCCACCGGCCCCACCGGCATTCGGGGAGAGTTCGCGGACGAAGCCGCGTGGCGATTCCTGACGC
>JACRIH010000181.1 GCA_016235885.1 Planctomycetales bacterium
CGCAGGGGAGCGCGTGGTGATACAAAAACGCTTTGCCAAACGCGCTCCCCTGCGGGTCGCGGTCAAACGACTCGTCGCATGCCGCGAGAAATATGACTCTCCGCCAACAAAATCACCCCGCCGAAGTGAACTTCGAGCGGGGTGTGGATTGGAAACACAGTGGCCTCGCGGCCAGTACGCGTCGATCAGCGCTTCGAGAACTGGAAGCTGCGGCGGGCCTTGCGGTGGCCGTACTTCTTGCGTTCGACCTTGCGGTCGTCGCGCGTCAGGAAATTCTTTTCGGCGAGGACGCCGTGCAGGTCATGGTTCATGGCGTGCAATGCGCGTGCGACTCCAAGCATCACGGCTCCGGACTGTCCCGTCGTACCGCCACCCTTCACGCGGACCCACACGTCCACTTGGCCTTCCATCTGGGAAACTTTGATCGGGGCGAGAACGTCGGACCGATCCCGCTCAACGCAAAAGAATTCATTCAATGCGCGACCGTTGATCGTGATCACACCCGTTCCCTTGCGGACACGCACGCGGGCCACTGACGTCTTACGGCGACCGACAGCGATGGCGGTTCCTTCGGCGTCGATCTGACCATGCACGACGTGCTCGATCTGGACGACGGGGGTCTCGGCAGCCTGCGAACCGATGTCCAGCACGGGCGTTTCGGCGGCAATTTCCGCAACCTCATCGAGGTCCACATCGGTGTCGAGTTCCGTGGCGTCGATCACTTCGTCCGCGGGAATTTCGGCGGCGGATTCTTCGGGGAGTTCTGTGCTCATGGATGCAATTCGAAAACGAAGCCACTTGGGAAATGAACTAGACGCTCAGCGGACTGGGTTCCTGCGCCTGATGCGGATGCGTCGGCCCGGTGTAAAGCTTCAACTTCTTGAGCATCTGCCGACCAATTTTGGATTTCGGCAGCATGCGCTTCACAGCCAGGTAGAGAATTCTTTCTGGATGCTTGTCCAGCAAGTCGGCACCGGTGGGACGTTTCAACCCGCCCGGGTGTTTCGTGTAATAATCGTATGTCTTGCGCAGCATCTTCTGGCTGAAGTACGGGTGCTCGTCGTGGGCCATCTGGCGGCCACTGAACTTCACCCGCTCGGCGTTGACGACGACGACAAAGTCGCCGGTGTCCACGTGGGCCGTGTAGGTCGGTTTGTGTTTGCCCATCAGGATCGTGGCCAGACGCACCGCCAATCGTCCGACGATTTGCCCGTCGGCATCGACGACGTGCCAATCCTGTTTCACTTGACCCACCTTCGCCAAATACGATCTGGTGGGTGATTTGTTTACTGAGCTCATGGCTTTCACGTTCAAGTCAGGGGGAACGCTTCCGGTTCCCGCAACAGATTTCGATCCAAACGCTCGATCAGGGACGCGACAAGGTAGCGACTTGCGTGATGTTCTTCAATCCCGTGGCGGCGAAAACTTGGGGTAGTTTTGGCCGGCGGTCCAATCGTGCAATTCTCGCACGTTTCCGCTGCGAAGTTGTCACGCCGCCCGCCCGTCGTTCGACCGTTCGCCAGCCGGTGGCAGCAATCCGACTTGCACCAGCAAGGCCGCCTGCCTGAGCCACATCTGCCTTCCGATCCGCAGGTTGAGCAACCGACCCGGTCGATGCCAGCGGCTGTGATGCGGTTCGAAAAGGTCGAGGTATCCGCCGACGATATCTGTCGCCGCACGAATCGAATCGGTGGCAAATCGGTCTCGCAGCCGCTGGTCGAGCGACCGGGCCTGGGCCACGCCGCGTTGCAGGAGGTCCTGCTGGTCGCGGAAACCCTGCCAACCACGGGTCGCAATGGTTGTCATCTTCCGCCACGCTCCACAGGCTCCGACTTGGTTTGACGCATGCTGTCGATACATCACGAGAGGATCGGACACGAACCGCAGTTCGCCCGCGGCGGCCGCACATTGGGCCAGCCACCAGTCGTGCAGGACGACGGTGTCTGGGAACGGCAGCGCCAATTCCAGAAGTGCTCGATTGATGACTGTCGCACAGCCGGTGACAAAGTTCTGCACCAGCAGCGTTCGCAGCGGTTCCGGCGTTTCGGGACGCAGCCCGAGATGCCGCACGAGCGAAGCGTGAACAGGCTGGAGATCGGCATCGACTGCGGACGCGTCTGTGTGGACCAGCAGCGGCAGGTCGCGACCGGCTTCGCACTCGGCAGCTTGTGCGACCGCGAGTTGCCGCGCGACTTTGTGCGGCAACCAGACGTCATCTTGATCGGCGAGGAACACGTAGTCCGGCTGATTCTCGCTCGCGCGCCGCAGCAGTTCGCCGAAGTTGCGGGCACATCCGAGCCGGCCGAGGTCGTCTCGCTCGACATGCATCCGCGAATCGGCGGCGGCGAAGCTTTGCAACACTTCACACGTCGCATCGTCGGAACCGTCGTCTCGCACCCAGAGTTGCCAGTCGGCGAACGACTGCTGCTGGATGCTGCGCAGTTGGTCCGGCAGAAACTGCCCGCCGTTCCATGTGGCGAGCACGATGGCCACTTTCGGTGCGGTTCGGCCCATCCATCGGCTCCTTGAGTTTCAGTCGCGAGCGGGTCGTAACCGATTCGTAATTGACTGTCCAGACAGATCGGTTGGCCTCGCATCACGGGAGATGGTGAACCAGCTTTCGCTGCGGAGAAACGAGCGGCAAACCGCCTCAATTCTGCGTCTTGCACCCGCAAAGACGGTGCTTGACACCCTCCGGAGACGCCATTAGGATTCGGCCGGTTTTACGCCCGAGCGGGCAGCAATCGTCAGTCACTCGAATCACTCGATCGTCATACTCACAGAAACAGAAAGGGAGCCGCATGACCCACGTCGTTGCCGAGCCGTGTTTCAATTGCAAGTACACGGACTGCGTCGTTGTTTGCCCGGTGGAATGCTTCTACGAAGGTGAATCGATGCTGTACATTCACCCGGACGAGTGCATCGACTGCGAGGCGTGCGTGCCCGAATGCCCGGTCGAAGCCATCTTCCACGAAGACAACCTCCCCGAACAGTGGAAGGAGTACACGGCCCTCAATGCTGAACTGGCTCTCACCTGCCCGGTCATCACGGAAAAGAAAGAGCCGCTCAAAAAGGATTAGATTCGATTCTGAATCCACAATGCCGAACACCCCGCAACCTTTGAGGTCGCGGGGTGTTTTTTTTCTGCAACCAGGCGTCGCGGCTGGCAGGAACAGCACCAAGGAGTGCGGATCGAACGAAACGGTGACGCCCCACTGCGTCGTGCGGTGCAGGCCATTTCGTCTTTCACCGGCGAAGCATCCGGCAATGATCGTGGCCGTGGAAAAAGGCTGGAACACAGTCAATGCTCCCGCTCCTTGGGGAAGAGGGTTGCGGTGAGGGAATTCGACAACCGTTCACTCTCACGCTGCCTGCACATGCCCGCCGACAAGGCAACAAAAAAAGCCGCCCTGCTTGCGGCATCACGGCTGGTCGCCCCGTGGGGCGTGGCCTGCGAATGTTTTGTCTTGCTGCGAAAAGACTCGCGGGCCGTTTTTCCGGGTGTTCTTGCTTATGTAGAAGTGGCTGTGGCTTGAAGGGAATCGCCAGCGGTGGATCATGAAATGGCCTTGAGTTCTCGTAAACGAAAAAAACACTTCATGCAGGCGACAATAGTTTGTGCTTTCTTTCATGGTGCATCGCAGTCGCTTGCGACGAATTGGATTCGAGAGTCCAGCCCGGACGCACTCGGCACCGACGATGTTGGCATCGAACTCCACGTTGTGGGCGATGACAGTGTCAGATGTGTTGACGGCGTCGATGAATGAATCCAGCACGGGCCGCAGTGCCACTCCCTTGTCACGGGCAAACTGTGTTGAAATGCCATGCAGATCAAAGGCTCCCACATCGATGGAAAATCCGTCAGGTTTGATGAGCTGGACTTGCGGCACGCCGGCCTTCCCAGCGGAGTCGATCGTGCCGACGGCAAACGGTGCGAGCAGTCCTTGCTTCTTGTTCTGCCCAAACCAGTCCTGCGCGACGACACGGCCTTTCGACTCGTCCCTGATGTCTGAAACACACAACGTCTGCAACGGGCGCGGCGACGCAATGAGCGGAAAGAGTTCGCCGAACGACGCGGCATCAACTTGCTGCGGTTGCCAATCGAGCCAGCCCAGTTCCTTCAACGCCAGCACTGCCTGACATCGTGAATGCTCGACGTAACCTTCCAAGTTGGTGTTGCAGCCAACGGGTTTGAAGAAGTCCTGATTCGAACCGATCCAGTCCGCGACCGAAGTGAGACCAGCAAGGAAATAGAAGAACGAGTTCGCATTCTCTCGCGGCATTTGAGGAACGATGTCGGTTGAAGTCAGTCGGAATGCGGCTGCCAACTCCGCGAGAAGCTCCGATCGAGCCGACCTCCATTCGGCACCGCCCAACGCTCACGAGTTCGATCACTCAAGCATACCGACCACAATGTCGCCGCGACATTGCCAACATCCAACAAGTGGCAGATCACGGGATGAGCATCCTGGGGATAGCTGCCGCGTCCCAGCTTGGCCCAGAAACAAGAGCTTGATTGCAGGGGCATCACTTCGCCCTCCGCTGACGTTTGACGCCCAACGAATCCGTCAGATGACGCTTCAAGTCGAAGTCGGTTGGGCGCTGGATGGGGATCTGCTGCGCGTGAATGCCGACGGTGCTGGGAATCATGGTGGTCGCAACCTCGCATCACACAATCACCGGACGTCGTCTACAACAGGGACCAGCGGGTGGGCACGACCTCGGCGGACTTGATCCAGACGATGGACTCGAAGAGGCCTTTCACCGCCGCGAACGACGGCGCGGGGTCGCTGACCGGGGCATCGCCGGTGTCGGGGCGAGTCCACATCGCGGTCGGGCCGGAGATTTCGCAGCACACTGGGTACTTGCTCACCATCGTCAGCCTCCTTCTGATTGCCATTCTCAAAGCGATGGCACTGGACACGGTAACCCGCGCGCAGCATTCGTCAACCGAGATGGCGGACTGCTGTAAGACCACAATGCAGAACACCCCACAACCTTCGAGGTCGCGGGGTGCTTTTTTTTTGCGGCAGTTGGTCAGGCTTTCCAGCCTGACACAGTAACGATCGCAACAATGTCAGGCTGGAAAGCCTGACCTACGGATAGTGCGGTTAGAACCCCTTCTTGCCCGCCAGTGTCTTCGGTTTGTATTCGTGATCCCGCTTGCGGACGACCGTGGCCGATTCGATCTTGTCGCCGACTCGCAATGACACGGCGACGTCCAACCCTTCGATCACACGTCCAAAAACCGTGTGGCCACTCTGCCGTGCGGTGTTCGGGTTGAGGTGCGCCGTCGGCAGGTGTGTCAGGAAGAATTGCGAGCCACCGGTGTCCTTGCCGGCGTGCGCCATGCTCAGGCTGCCGGCGAAATGTTTGCGAGCGTTCTTCGCGAAGACTTCACATTCGATTCGATAGCCCGGTCCACCGCCGCCATCGTTCGAGGGGTCGTCGTCCAAGGAATTTGGATCGCCTCCCTGCGCCATGAAGGTTGGGATCACCCGGTGAAATTTGGTTCCGTCGTACTTCTTGCCTTCGACGAGACTGATGAAATTGGCAACGGTGTTCGGTGCTTCGTTCTCAAACAATTCGATGACGATGTCCCCCTTGGTCGTCTCGAATTTCACGCGCGGCAAATCGTCCGCCTTGGCCTCCTTCGCCCGGATGGCCTGCTCGTCCTTCCAGAGCTTGACGTATTCGGCGCACGACTCGAGATAGCGGGCACCGAGCTGCCCGAACGATTCGGCATCGGCCTTCTCCGCTTCTTTCAAAACCGCCTCAGCCTTCTCAAACTGATGCGTCGCAAACAGGGAGACACCCTGCATGTTGAGCAGCGTGCCATTGGACTTCTTGGTCTTCTTCAACTCGGCCAGAGATTTTTCGGCGGCGGCGGCGGCCTGCGCGTATTTGTTTTCCTGAAAAAACCCGGAGACCACCATCTCCGCCGCCTCGACGTTGGACGGATCCTTCTCGAACACTTTCGGAGCCAGTTCCTGGACTTCCGTCTCGAAATCTTTTGAAAACTGGGCGACGAGCTTCTGGAACTCGTCACGAATTTCCTGCTTCCGGGCGGCCTTGGCTGTCGCAAATTCCTTCTGCAACTCCTGAGCCTTCTTGCCGACCTCGTCGCGCTTGGCGATCAGTTCCTTCCAGCGCGCGAGAATGTCCTTGGCTGGGGCGGCGGGCTTGGCCGCCGGTTTGTCCTCGGCAGGCAGCCGGTTGGAAAACGACAGGAATACTGCGAGCAATGCGGCCAGGATCAGCCGCGACGGGTGGAAACCACGCATGATGAACTCCAAGGGGTGAGGGTGATCGATTCGCCCAGCCGATCGCACTCCGCGCGGGTGACACCGCGACCGCCAACGTCGCGTCGGGCGAACTCGGTTTCCAGTGCGATTCGGGATCAGCCAACGTGATCCCTCCGGGCGGGAGCGAAAGTGTAAACGGGGGGCCGCTCGCGGGAAAGGGCACGGACCGGAGGACGAAGCCCTTCCAAGAGTGGCGAAGCCATAACTAATGTCCAAGGTCCAATCCTCAATGACCAATGACCAAAGTCCAATGAGTCGCTGTCCTGATTTCTCGACTCAGCGTTCAAGAGCCCCGTTTGGTGTTTGGATATTGGAGCTTGGGATTTCATTGGTCATTGAGGCTTGGGACTTGGACATTCCAAACACTCGCACAAGAAGCACGCATGTTTCCGACAAAGACTCGATCGGACACTCCGCAATCCCTGCTCCCAAATCGTAAGCTATGGTTGCACGCAGGCCACGTGTCGCCGTTTGACCACGGGTCCGCATATTCGACACGACCGATTCCGTCGCACCTGACGCGACCGAGGAGCCGAAGTGATGCCTGCCAGTTCGTCCGTCCGTCGGCTGACCTGGGTGTACGCCGTCACGATATTCGTCAGCTCGTTCCTGATCTTTCAGGTGCAGCCGCTGATCTCGAAATATATCCTGCCGTGGTTCGGTGGGACGCCCGGCGTGTGGTCCGTGTGCATGCTGTTTTTCCAGGTGATCCTGTTCGCCGGGTACGCGTACGCGCACCTCACGATTCGTCACTTGTCGCCGGGCCGCCAGGTGGGGTTGCACCTGCTGTTGCTCGTCCTCGCGGTGGCCATTCTGCCGATCACTCCGGACGGCCTGTGGAAACCCAATGGAAACGAAGACCCGACGTGGCGGATCTTGTGCATGCTCCTGGCGAGCGTCGGCTTGCCGTATTTCATCCTGTCATCGACGGGACCGCTCGTGCAGGCCTGGTTCAGCCGGGCGTACCCCGAAGCGTCGCCGTATCGGCTTTACTCGCTGTCGAACATCGGATCAATCCTCGGTCTGGTCACGTACCCGTTCGTGGTCGAACCGCTCTGGACGACCGAGACGCAAGCGGGCGTGTGGTCGCTCGGATTCGTGTTGTTCGCGGCCAGTTGCACGGTCTGCGCGTGGACAATGTGGCGGGCATCCGGCTCGCTGGCGGAAGGGGCGCGAACGTCGTCTGATCTCGCCAGCGAAGCCGTCACTCCGCCGGCTCGCCTGGACCGCTGGCTGTGGTTTGGACTGTCCGCATTCGCATCGGTCATGTTGCTGGCAACCACGAACCAAGTCTGCCTGGACATCGCCGTCATTCCGTTTTTGTGGGTGATGCCGCTGTCGATCTACCTGTTGTCCTTCATCCTGTGCTTTGGCCACGAACGCTGGTATCCACGGAGAATCTATGCAGTCGGGCTGGCGATCTCGCTGTTCTGTTTGCTCGCGATGATGTTGAACAACCGATCGGTGCCCATCCTGTCGCAGGTGGTGGTGTACTTTGGCTCGCTGTTCTTTTGCTGCATGGTCTGCCACGGCGAACTGGTGAAGCTGAAACCACACCCCCGCCATCTGACGTCGTTCTATCTCGCGTCCTCGGCAGGCGGCGCTGCCGGCGGCCTCTTCGTGGGACTGATCGCGCCCCTCGTGTTCCACCGGTTCATCGAGTTGCACATCGGAATGCTGGGCTGCTCCCTGCTGGCGTTGCTGACCTATTTCCGCGACAAGAATTGGGGTCTGTACCACGGCCGGCCGGTGTGGGCTTGGGCGCTGCTCGTGCTGGCGTGGTTGGGCCTGGCCAAAGGCTTGCGGACTCATGCCGGGGAAGTGAACGCAAACGAAGTGGCCGTGATGCGGAATTTTTACGGTGTGCTGCGCGTGGCTCTGGATGAAATGGCCAACCCGGTGCGACGATCGCGAATCCTGATCCACGGTCGAACGTTGCATGGCCGCCAGTTTCTCGCCAAGCAAAAAAAATCCTACGCGACGACTTACTACGGTGCAGACAGCGGTGTCGGGTTAGCGCTCAAGAATGCTCCGCGCCATTCCGGACTGCGCGTCGGAATTGTCGGGCTGGGGACGGGCACGCTCGCCACGTACGCTCAGCCGGGCGATGCGTACCGATTCTACGAAATCGATCCCAACGTGATCCCGCTCGCAAAGGAACATTTCTCGTTTTTGAATGACTGTCCCGGCCAGGTCGAACTCGTCCTCGGCGACGCGCGGCTGTCGCTCGAACGCGAGCCGCCGCAAAACTTCGACGTGCTCGTGCTCGACGCCTTCAGCAGCGACGCCATCCCCGTGCATCTGCTCACCCGCGAGGCGTGGGACATTTACCAGCGGCATCTGCGGCCGGACGGGATCATCGCCGTCCATGTCACCAACCGCTACTTCGATCTGCAACCGGTTGTCGAGCGCCTCGCCGAACACCTCGGCCGGCCGGTGGTCAAGATCGTGTCGGGGCGGCGAGTCGAATTCGGCCAGAGTCCGGCGCACTGGATGCTGGTCACCAACAATCAGGAATTCTTGAACAACCCCGTGCTGCAAACAGTGATCAACGCGAGTGAAGGAAAGAGCCATCGAGTCGTTCCACTCTGGACCGACAACTTCAGCAACATGGTTCAGTTGCTGAAGTAAGCTGGCCATTCTTGCCCGTCGCCGTGCTTACGTAGCCATCACGCTCCGCGTGATGAGCCGAACGGCCAATCGACGCGGAATCCTGGCTCGGCTCGTCACGCGGAGCGTGACGGCTACGTTCCGTTGAGGCGCTCACCAGAACTCAACCGGACCGTTCGGCACCCTGATGTCCGACGTCGGACGCGGGTCGATCCGCTCGCCGTGTCGGGCGCGGATGTCGTCCACAATGTCGGCGAACTCGACGGCGCTCTCGAAGCGGCGCAGGCGGTTCTCCAAATCTTCCGGGATGCCCAGCCGCGCTCCGTACCACGCGGCGAACTTGCGGAACATCAGACAGCTCGCAATCTCGCCGCGATGTTCGCGCATGAGTCGATAATGTTTCGCGAGGAAATCCAATTGGTCGTCCGGTGACGGCTTCCATTGCTGAACCTCCTCGATCGGCTCGCCCAATTCCACCACGCGCTGCAGCCGCCGAAAGATCCACGGATCGAGCAACGCGCCGCGCCCGAGCGCGACGGCGTCGCAACCCGTGATGCGCCGCATCGCCAGCGCGTCGGCGATCGTGCGCACGTCCCCATTGCCGACGACCGGGATCTTATCCACCGCTTCCTTCACCGCGCGGATGCCGTCGATCTGGACCGTCCCGCCAAAACCTTGCTGCCGCGTCCGGCCGTGAATCGTGATCGCCGCCACGCCGATCTGCTCGAACTCGCGCGCCAGTGCCGGAGCCGTAATCTGCTCGCGGTCCCACCCCAGCCGCATCTTCACCGTCACCGGCAACCGCACCGCCTCGATCACCGCACCGACCAGCCCGCACGCACCGTTCGTGTCACACATCAACCGTGCCCCACCCCCCTGCCCCGTGATCTTGGCCATCGGGCAACCCATGTTGATGTCGATCGCTTCGTACCCGTGATCCTCCAACCACTTCGCCGCCAGGACCAGTTGCGAAACGACTCCCCCGTAAATCTGCACCGACAGCGGCTGATCGAACTCGTTCGTGCGCACGAGTTGGCGAGCCCACTTCGTCCCAGTCAGCAGATGCGTGGCCTGCACGAGGTCCGTCGTCGCCAGCCCGACGCCTCCCAGTTCCCGCACCACCTGCCGAAACGCGAGGTGCGTGTACCCCGCCAGCGGCGCAAGAAAATACCGCGTCGCGAGCGTGCGGTTACCGATCCGAATCGTGAGGGATTCGGCATCGCCGGAAGCCGCCGGATTGGTGCGTGGCTGTTCAGCAGTCAACATCGTCGTCCAGTTTTCCAAGAGAGATTCACCGCGTCGCGAATGATAGGCAAACCGAGACAGGCCGCAACCGGGACTATCGTCTGTTGGATGACCGGGCTACGATCATTTCGTGAGTGCCGTAGAACTGATGTCGCTGTGCCGCGCATCGTAAGCCATTGAGGACCGTGTCATGCGTAAGGGCCTCCGGATTGCCTTGATGGCCCTGGCAGTGAACTGCATCGGTTTTTTTCGCGGGTGCGAAGGGAATGGCATCCAGATGTCGATGGGATTTCCACTGCCATTCGTCGTGCTCGATTATGCCGAGGTCGAACTGCCGAGTGCCAAGTACGCGCCGAGCGTGTTGATGCCAAAGGAGGTGCGCGACTGGTCGATCCTCACGCCGCCGATCAATGTGGCAATCTTGGTTCTGCCTGTCGTTTGGTTGTGGCGAAACAAACTACTCCGCCGACAGTTGTGGGTTGCATTTTGGCTGACGTGCTCGGTCAGCAACTGTTTCATCGTGGCCTACGGGGCATGGGTTCAACTGGTGTGGTCTCCCACGGCGTGGCTCGGAGACATTGTCGCGGAGTTGGTACTGTGGGGCATTCCCGAAGTGGAATCATCCGAACCGGGCGACTTGTTGGTCCTGACCAATCTGGTTTACGACGTTTCATCCCGACTCTATTTTGGTCTCCTGCTCGCGTTCGTCTACGTCCTGATCGCTCTCGGCGAACGGATTTACCGCCGGTTCTGCCCCAGTTCCACGGCTCAGCGGGAAGCTGACGCAGCACCAGCCAATTAGCCCTTCATCGTTCCGCCCCCATCGTTCTGCCGTAATTTGTTGGTGGCAGAACGATGGGGGCAGAACGATTGTGTCACGCCGGAAACCAAAGCCTAGTGATGCATTGATGATGAACCGCGGCACTATCCGACCTCGCAGAGAACTGGCTCGGACGAATCTCCGGAACCTCCCCACCGATAACTGCGGCGTGTCGCACGGGTATTTCAGGTTCTCACCCGGACACGCGAGATTCTGCGGGAGTTTTCCAAATTCCATCCGAAAGTCCGGTTCTAAACATCAGCAGTGTTTGATACGCTGGTGACCCGCCGAAGATTAAGTGGTAGCCATTCCCTCGACCGATTGGGTGGCACCGACCTTTGCCATCAGCCGCCGGAGATCGACTCATGCTGACTGTTCTGGGCCAACCCGATTCGCAACAGTTCTGTGACGGCTTGTCACGCCGCAACTTTCTGAAGATCGGGGCGCTGGGGTTGGGAGCCATGTCGCTGCCGCAGTTGCTGGCCGCGGAAGCCCACGCCGGCATCACGAAGTCGAAAAAGTCAGTCATCATGATCTACCTGGTCGGCGGCCCGCCGCATCAGGATTTGTTCGACCTCAAGCCGGAAGCGCCGTCGGACATCGCGGGGCCGTGGCGGCCGATCGCGACCAACCTCCCCGGCTTTGAAATCGGCGAACTGCTGCCGCGCATGGCGCAGATGATGGACAAGTTCACCGTCATCCGCTCGCTGGTCGGGGCGCAGGCCGAACACGACGCGACGCAGTGCTACACCGGACGTCCTCCGCGCGGCCTCGTGCCGGCGGGTGGCTGGCCGCAGTTCGGTTCGGTCGTCTCCAAATTGCAAGGTGCCTCGCACGTCGCGGTGCCCCCCTTCGTGAGCCTGTGCTACACCTGCACGCACGGGCCGTACAACGAACCGGGGGCGGGGTTCTTGGGCATGGCGCAGACACCGCTTCGTCCGCTCGGCGGCACGCGCGACGACATGGTGCTGAACGGCGTGACGCTGGAACGACTCGGCAATCGCCACCAACTGCTAACGAGCGTTGATCGCTTCCGTCGCGAAGCGGATCGCACCGGAGCCATGGACGGCCTCGACGTGTTCACCGAACAGGCGATGGGCTTGCTGACGTCATCGCGACTGGCCGAAGCGCTCGACTTGTCGAAAGAAGATCCGCGCACCGTCGCCCGCTACGGCACGGGGAACCCGACCATCATGATGGACGGCAACGGTGCCCCGCGCGTGCCGCAGAGCCTGCTGATGGCTCGGCGGCTGATCGAGGCCGGCGTTCGCGTCGTCACGCTGAACTATAGCAAATGGGACTGGCACGGCGGCCGCAACGCCGAAGGCCGCGCGAACAATTCCATCTTCGTGCGCGAACAAGAAGACTTTCCGATCTTCGATCAGGCGATGACCGCGCTCGTCGAAGATTTACACGCTCGCGGACTGGCCGAAGACACGGCGGTCGTCGTGTGGGGCGAATTCGGTCGCACACCGATCATCAGCAAGCAAGTCGGCCGCGATCACTGGCCGCGCGTCGCCTGTGCCTTGCTGGCTGGAGGCGGCATGACGATGGGTCAGGCGATCGGCAGCACCGATCGTTTCGCCGGTGAAGCCACCAGCCGACCGGTCACGTTCCCCGAAGTCTTCGCGACTTTGTACCACCACCTTGGGATCGACCCCGCGTCCACGATCACCGACCTGCACGGCCGGCCGCAGTACTTGGTCGATACGAATGTGAAGCCGATCCGCGAACTCGTGGTATAACGGCTACCAGTGTGCCGATACTAACCCGACGCGTAAGCGAGGGAGTGTGGCGTACTCCCTCGCTTACGTGTCGGGTTGGTATGCGTCGCAACAGATCGACGCGCAGAAAAAATAGCAGGGGCGGGGGTCGAACCCGCGACACGCGGCTTATGAAGCCGCTGCTCTAACCACTGAGCTACCCTGCCATGCGACGTAGTCCGGACCCCTTGGTCCGGACGGAGCCGCGGTCAGTTCGCGTCGGGTGCGAACTGAC
>JACRIH010000012.1 GCA_016235885.1 Planctomycetales bacterium
CTGATTGGCGGTGTAATGTCGATTTCAAACCTGTACGTTGGTCTGAAGACCGGCTGGGGATTGGGGGTGACGATCACGGCGTGCATCATCGCCTTCGCCGTGTTCCGGTTCTTGCAGAGCGTGATCCCGGCGTACCGCAATGATCATTTTACGATCTTGGAAAACTACACCATGTCGAGCGCCGCCAGCGCGGCCGGGTACATGGCTTCGGCGGGATTGGTATCGGCCGTTCCCGCGCTCTATCTAACCACCGGCCGGTCTCTCTTGTGGTGGGAGATCATGCTGTGGATGGGCGCGGTGTCGACCCTGGGCGTGTTCATGGCGATTCCACTCAAGCGGCAACTCATCAACATCGACCAGTTGCCATTTCCATCCGGCATCGCCACGGCAGAGACGCTGCGGTCGATGCACTCGGAAGGGGCGGGAGCCTTGCGCAAGGCTCGCGCTTTGATGTGGGCGTCGGTGGGCGGTGCGGTTCTGGCCTTCTGGCGCGATGCGGTCGGACCACTCGCGGGCTGGCTCGGCAAAAAACTGAGCAACATGTCGCTCGGTGAGAATCTGGCCAAGCTCGCGTTTCCCGACTCAATGCCACTCGTGCCCGGCACGCGCGGACTGCTCGAAAGGCTGACGATTGGCTGGGAAGGCTCGCTGATCATGATTGCCGCGGGAGCCATCATGGGCATCCGCATTGGAGTCTCGCTGCTGATCGGTGCCGTGATTTACTACGGAGTGATCGGTTCGTATCTGGTCGAACACGACATCGTGAAGCCCGGCTACAAGGGGATCGTCTCGTGGACGCTCTGGCCGGCCACGGCGATGATGGTGACGTCGGGACTGCTGTCGTTCGGTCTGCGGTGGAGAACTGTGCTGCGGGCGTTCAGTGGGCTGGGACAGATGCTGACAAAGGGGCGAGGCAACACCAACGACGATCCGCTGGCAGACGTCGAAGTGCCTGCGTCGTGGTTCGTGATCGGAACGGGTTTGTCCGGGTTGGCGTGCGTGCTGCTGGGACACTTCCTGTTCGACGTGACGTGGTGGATGGGTGTCATCGCAGTGCTCGTCACGTTTCTGCTGTCGATCGTCGCGGCACGTGCGACTGGCGAAACAGACATCACGCCGATCGGAGCAATGGGGAAAATCACCCAGCTTTTGTATGGCGGGCTGGCTCCCACCAACATCACGACGAATCTGATGACCGCGTCGATCACCGCCGGCGCCGCATCGCATTCGGCCGACCTGCTGACGGACCTCAAGTCCGGCTACCTGCTCGGTGGCAAACCGCGACACCAGACGATTTCGCAACTGTTCGGGGTTCTCGCCGGGACGATGTTCTGCGTGCCAGTGTACCTCATCATCGTCAAGCCCGCGGATCTTGGCTCGGCCTCGCTGCCGGCACCGTCGGCGAAAGTGTGGGCGGGCGTGGCGGAAATGCTTGCCAAGGGTTTTGGCGCTCTGCCGCAGGGAGCACTCCCCGCGATGCTCGTCGGCGGCGCGATTGGCGTCTTGCTCACGCTGGCCGAAGAGTTTCTGCCAAAGAAATACCGCCCGTGGATTCCGTCGCCGACCGGACTCGGCATCGCGGGTGTCATCCCCGCGTTCAATGCGATGTCGATGTTTCTAGGTTCGCTCGCTGCGTGGATTCTTTCCAAGACAAACGCGAAGGCGGACGAAGAGTACACGATCCCCGTCTCATCGGGCCTGATCGCGGGCGAATCGCTGATGGGTGTGGCGATCATCCTCTGGATGCAAGGGCCTGCACTCCTGAAACAAATCTGGCAATTCGTCAGCGGTGGGGCGCCCTGACCACAGGCTTCGAGATTGCGTCAGCCGTTTCGTACGTCAGGCTATCGCAGTACCGGGTGCCCCGCACGTTTCTGTTCGAATCTCGCAACCGCATCGTCTCGCTCCTGGCGAGTGATCTGATGGACGTGCCACAGCAGGCGTTCGCCGGCTGCGGTCAGCGCGCAGTTGCGACGATCCATTGCCGCACGGGCCGCGGACAGCAGCCGGTCGAGAGGCAGACCGGGTGCCAACTGCCCATGCCAGACGGTTGTGAACGATGGCACATGCTTGGGCAGCAACTCGCCTCCGGGGAGCAGCATGCCCATCACGCCTATCGACGAACCGGTGTTGAACAAACTGTTGATCGCTGTCTTGCTGTGATCGGCGATGAAGCAGCCAACCTTCGTCATCCCCGAGTCAATCAATTCGCCGGCGAGCGGCACTTTGACTGCCGAGTAGTCGTTCTTCAGATCGCTGTTCGACGTCTGCGCCCCGAGGTTCACCCACGGGCAGACGTAACTGTGTCCGAGAAACCCGTCGTGATACTTGTTGACGAAACCGTGCAGGATCGACGCTTCGACTTCGCCGCCGACCCGACTTTGCGGCCCCACCGTCGTCCCGCCGCGCACGTTCGCTCGAAACAACTGCGATCCATGCCCGACATGGCACGGCCCTTCGATTCGCGTGAACGATTGGATGACGACACCGGGGTCGATACTGATCGGCCCCTTGCGGGCATCCAGTACGACAAAAGGGTCGAGCTTTGCGGTCGAGTCGATATAGATGTAATCCAACGGCCCCAGCAGCGCGACGTGTTCTCCCGGATCGTCCGTGACCGGCGGATAGCCGCTGGTGATGAAGTCCCACACGAGTTGCCGCGAATTGTGTTCGACCAGGTCCCACGGACGCGACACCAGCTTCCCGCCCGCTTCCACCCGGTGCCGCGATCGCGCGAGCTGATGCAGCGGTTCGAGAGTTTCATCCCACGCAGTCAGCAGCGGAGTTTCCGCGGGATCGACTGTGAGATACGCCAGCGTGCCGTCGATGACTCCCACGTCGTTCGGTTCGATGTGCAGCAACGCCTCGGTGTCCGGCAACCATCGTCCGTTGATGAATATCGTCGCCTCATCTGTCAACCAATCCGTGGCATTGACCAGCGCTTCCGGATGCTCCTCGCGATACGTCTCGGCGAGATACGGCCGCAGGAAGACACCCCATTGATGCACATCGAGCGTCCGCAACACGCGCTCGCGCAGGCTGAACTGCCCGCACACCAATTCAAACACCGGCCGACACAACGTCAGCGGATGAAACTGGCTGGCGGTTTGATCCTCAAAAAACGCCACGCGCATGATCGTCCTCACCTCCCTGCGAGGGATCGATTGTGGTCAAACCGAATGGTCAATCGAGATATGCGACTCCGCGAGACCCGGAGCGAGGCGGGAGTGTAGCGGCTTCGCCAAAACGTGAAAAGACGGGGATTTGACAGACGGGATTAGTGTCGCGCGCTAACACCGAGAGCGGGCGACTACGTGCGTCGCTGCCAGTAATCGGAGTTGCGCTTGTGATGAGCCACCGCGACAATCCGAACTTCATCAGCCTGGAATCGGAACAGCAGGTCGTATGGAAACCGTGGGACTCGCTGCCGATGAACTTGCCCGCGCACGATCGGTGGACCGTCTGGAACGGCAAGAACTTCGGCCACTGTCGCCTGCACTGCGTCCAAGAAGTCGGTGCCCAGACCCGTTTGGCGAGAGTCGTAGTACTGAGCCGCTTCGAGCAGTTCCATTTCGGCGAGTCGATGGAATGAATACGGGGTCACGGCTGAACCAGTTGAGCGCGCACCCGGCGAAAGACTTCGTCACCCGGAATCGGTTCTTCCAGTCCGCTGTCAAATTCTGCCAGACGCCGCTCCGCCTCGATCAGCCACAATTCGTCGATTCGTAGGTGGTCCGCCTTCAAACTGCCGAGCAACTTGCTTGCCAGTGTGGCTCGCGAATCTAAGTCGAGTTGCATCACTTCCTGTTCAAGTTCAGCGAGCGAGCGGTTCATTTATTGTTCTCCAACGAAAGCTGCCGGATGAGCGGCTTGAGTGTGGGACACTGGTGATCGTAAGCCCGCGTTCGACGCGATGTCAACGTGGGGTGTCTCGTGTCGCCCCGGCCCTTGTGGCCGTTCTTCCACCGAACACGTCCAGTCAATGCGGCACAAGGCCGCAAGCTACAACGCGTGGGCGTCCAGCGCGTCTTTCCCCACCCGGTGACAGAAGTCGCCGAATGTTTCACCGGCCTGCCGTTCCGATTTGAATTGCGAGAAGACCGGTACGAGCGATGGCGTGATCTCGTCCTTCGGTACCATGTCTTTGAACAGGAACGCCAGCCGAGTGCCGAGCACATTGCCGCCGAGGAACACCGAGTACTTTTCGCCCGCCGCCTTGCCGACGAGGCCAATGTCCGGCGTGTACGGCCGGGCGCAGCCATTCGGGCAACCGGTCATGTGGACGGAAATCACTTCGCGGTCGAGACCGAGCTTGGCGAGTTCCTGTTCCATCTGGTCGAGGATCCCCGGCAGAGCACGCTCCGATTCGGTGACGGCGAGGCCGCAGGTCGGCCAGGCGGGGCAAGCGATCGCGTAGCGCCGCAGTAGTGTCAACTCGTGAGCCTGCTTCATGCCGAATTCTCTCAGCAGCCGGCCAATGTCGATCCGCGCATTGGGATTGATGTCGCACAAGATCAGGCCCTGCAGCGCCGTCAGCCGGCAGGGCATTTTGTACTTGGTCAGGATCGCCCGCAGACCCGACTTGATCCGCAAGTCCCCTTCATCCTTGATGCGGCCGTTCTCAATGTTGATCCCGAGAAACCACTTGCCGTCCCCCTGCTCGTGCCAGCCCATGTGATCGTCCACGCCAGTGACTTCGATCGGGCGAGGTTCGGGGAGCGTCCCGCCGAAATACTTTTCGACCTCGGCCTTGAATTTTGGGAGGCCCCAGTTGGCGATCAGATACTTCAGCCGGGCCAACTTCCGGTCCGACCGGTTTCCGTTGTCGCGTTGCACCTTGACGACCGCTTCGGCGACCGCGACCGCTTGGTTTGGGGTGACGAACGCCATCGGCACCGCGAGTTGCGGAAACGTTTTCTTCGCCGACGGTGTCACACCCATGCCGCCGCCGACCAGCGCGTTGTAGCCCACGATCCGATTGTTCTCGACGGCGGCCAGGAATCCCAAGTCCTGCGTGTATACGTCCACGCAATTATCCTCCGGCAACGCGAGGGCGATTTTGAACTTGCGCGGCAGGTAATGCGTACCGTAGATCGGTTCTTCGACGGGCGCGAACGAAGTCTCGGCGACATTCGTTTCGTTCCCGGTGTCGTCTTTCAACCAGAGATCAAAGTACGCGGTCGTTTTCGGCCGGAAGTGCTCCGCGAGGCGCTGCGCCAGCGACTGCATTTCGGTTCGCACCGGGTTGTTTTTGAACGGTGCCGGGCAGCACATGACGTTGCGGTTCACGTCGCCGCACGCCGCCAGCGTCGTGAGTTGAATGTCATTGATCGTCTTGATCGTCTGCTTCAGCTCCCTCTTCAAGATGCCGTGCAGTTGCAGCCCCTGCCGCGTCGTGATCCGCAGCGTCCCGTTGCCGAATCGGTCGCACAGGTCAAGTTCCGCCAGCAACTGATCCGCCGTCAACTTGCCGCCGGGGATCCGGCTGCGGACCATGAAACTGTATTGCTTTCCCTTCGCCGTGCCGTCGGCGTTTTTTTCGCGGCGCAGGTCGCGGTCATCCTGCTGATACGTGCCGTGATTCTTGATCAGAATCTCGCTCTCGTCGCACAGCGGCGAAGTCGGATCGCGGAATTCTTCCGCGAGCGTGCCGCGAAGCTGGCGGCTGGCTTCCTTGATGAATTCGACCTTGCTGGGTTTCGCTGCTACCACTTCTTCCGACATTGGGGACTCCGAGATTTGTAGTTTGGTAATCCAAGCTCGCGCCTAAGCATCACGGCCGAACAGCAATCGATGAAGATCTAGCCACGGATGAAACACGGATTTGAATTCGGCGGCGGTCTTTGTCTGCATCATGTCCGTGTTTCATCCGTGTTTCATCCGTGGCTCAGATTCGTTTTGTTCGCTTACGACCCGTACGAGGCGCGAGTATAGTGGCGATCTCGAAACTAGAGAATAGTCGTCCTTTGCAGGTTCACTTGTGACTCGCCGCTTCTTGGATCGCCTCGTGTTGACCCTTGCAACAGGGTTGGGTTTGGGTTGGCTACCGAAAGCGCCGGGAACATTCGGCAGTCTGCTCGGCCTGCCGCTGGTCTGCGGGTTGGAGCACGTTGAGACTCCGTGGCGCTGGCTGATCGCAGCGGGAGTGATCGCCATCGGCGTGCCGATTTGCGGACGAGCGGCCAAGCTGTTGAACCTCGCGGACCCCGGCTGCGTGGTGTTCGACGAAATCGCCGCGTTCCCCGTCGTGTTTTGTGCGGTGACGTTGAATTGGTGGACCGCGCTGCTAGGCTTCGCGCTGTTCCGGTTGTTCGACGTGGTCAAACCGTGGCCCGTCTCGCGACTGGAGCAATTGCCGGGGGGACTCGGCATCATGGCTGACGACATTGCGGCGGGGGCACTTGCGGGCGCGTGCCTGTGGGGTGTCACAGTTGTGGTCGCAGCGGGACACGTCGTTTGAACAGAACGTAGCCGTCACGCTCCGCGTGACGAGCCGAATCGGGATTGGGCATCGAATTGTCATTCGGCTCATCACGCGGAGCGTGATGGCTACGTAATGTCGGCGTCGCAATCCGACAACGAATGAGGGACACGCACATGTCAGCGAAGATCATCGACGGCAAGGCGATCGCGGAGAAGTTGCGGCAGCAGATCGCGGTGGACGTGGCCGCGTTTCGCGAGCGGACGGGCATCGTGCCGCATCTGGTGGCGGTGCTCGTGGGGGACGATCCGGCTTCGGCGGTGTACGTGCGCAACAAGCATTCGGCCTGTGAAAAGAACGGCCTCCGCAGCACGCTTCACAAGCTGCCGGCGACGACATCGCAGGAGGAATTGCTGGCCGTCGTCCGGCAACTCAATGACGACCGCGACGTCCACGGCATCCTCGTCCAACTCCCGTTGCCGAAGCACATCCGAGCGGACGTGATTCTCGATGCCGTGAATCCCCGGAAGGACGTCGATTGCTTCCACCCGATCAACGTCGGTTTGCTCTCGCAAGGGCGACCGTGGTTCCTGCCGTGTACGCCGCATGGTGTCCAGCAGCTTCTCATCGAAACAGGCGTGCCGGTGGCCGGTGCGCACGTGGTCGTGATCGGCCGGAGCGACATCGTCGGCAAGCCGCTGGCTCTGATGCTGATGCAGAAGGGGCCGGGAGCCAACGCGACCGTCACGGTCTGTCACAGCCAGACGCGGAACCTCGTCGAAATCGCCCGCTCGGCGGACATTCTTGTCGCCGCGATCGGTCAGGCGGAATTCGTGACACCGGAAATGGTCAAGCCGGGCGCCGTGGTGATCGACGTTGGGATTAACCGCGTGGCCGGCAAGCTGGTGGGAGACGTGGCATTCGCAGGCGTCAGCGAAATCGCCTCGGCTATCACACCGGTTCCCGGTGGAGTCGGGCCGATGACGATCACAATGCTGCTGAAGAACACGCTGACGGCGGCGGAGCTTGCGACGGAAGGCAGAAGGATGAAGGCAGAAGGATGAAGCCGCTGTTATTCTGCCTTCCGCCTTCTGACTTCCTCCTTCGCATCACCACCCCAGCGTGTTGTGCGATTCGAGGAATCTCGCGACGGACTCGCGGACTTCGGCGGTTGCGGCGGCGGCGCTGTCCCAGCCCTGGGTTTCGATCGTGACTCCTTCGAGTTGCTTGTACGTGGCGAAGAAGTGTTCGACTTCGCGCAGGAAATGCCGCGGCACGTTTTCCAGTTGGATAAACTCGGAGAACAACGGGTCGGTGTTGGGAACGGCCAACACCTTGTAATCGTGATGCCCGCGGTCTGTCATCTTGAACAGTCCGACCACGCGGGCTTCGATCAGGCAGCCGCTGAACGTCGGTTCGTTGACCATCACCAGAATGTCGAGCGCGTCGCCGTCTTCGGCGAGAGTTCGCGGGATGAAACCGTAGTCGCCGGGATAGTGACTCGACGAGAACAAGTAACGGTCGAGCTTTATCAGCCCGGTCGCCTTGTCCACCTCGAACTTGCTCCGCCGCCCCTTCGGGATTTCCACGATCGCGTTGACGACGGACGGAATGTTGGTGCCGGGGAGGACGTGGGCGTAGGGACTGCGGTCGAACATGGGAATGAAGAGTGAAAGGTGAAGGATTGTCAATTGTCAGATGGAGATTGTCCGGTGAGGACCAGAGCAAAGCGATCCGGCTCTGGTAGGGGAACTTGCATTCTCATGGTCGGAAGCCGGTCGAATGACGGTGCTCAACTGACTACGGACCACTGCCAACTGGCCTCCGCCGAATGATACCGTTTGCCGTGACGATCCGTTAGGATTCGCGACTCCGTTTGGAATCCGGCAGCAAGTAGGACACACGGATCGACAATGATGGCTCACGAAAACGAAGACCCGGTTGTCACGCACTCGCGGCGCGAAGCGCTGGGCGTGCTGGCCGCCTGGCTGATCGCGATGACGTACACGGTCACGTATTGCTACGTCTACGGCTACGACCGGAAGGCGGCCGATTTGAAGTTTTTGCTGGGGTTCCCCGACTGGTTCTTCTGGGGCCTCGTCGTGCCGTGGACCCTCTGCCTCGGCCTGTCGTGGCTGTACGCCTTTTACTTCATGCAGGATGCGAATCTCGGCGACGACCGCGACGAGGGTTTCCTCGACGACGATGATCTTGTTGGAGTCCCGCCTTCAGGCGGCGAGCCGGCTAAAGCCGGGACTCCAACGGGAGGACACGACCATGCCTGACGCAGCAGTTTCGCCCGGCTACGGCACGCTGACCGCCCTCATCGTTTTCATCCTGGCTTCGCTGTGGCTGGGAGCTCTGGCGAATCGGGTGGTGCGGAAGAGTTCGTTCGTGAAGGGATATTTCCTCGGCAATCGCGGGCTGGGGGCATGGGCGTTGGCGCTAACGGCGACCGTGCAGAGCGGCGGCACGTTCATGGGTTTCCCATCGCTGGTGTACAGCCACGGCTGGATTGTCGGGTTGTGGATCGGCAGCTACATGATGGTCCCGCTCGCCAGCTTTTGCGTGATGGGCAAGCGTCTGGCGCAGTTGTCGCGGCTGACCGGAGCCATCACGGTCCCCGATCTGTTTCGCCAGCGGTTTGGCAGCCCGGCGCTCGGTCTCACGGCGTCGCTGTTCATTCTGTTCTACATGACGAGCATGATGATCGCCCAATTCAAGGCGGGGGCGACGGTGATGCAGATCGCCTGGCCGGGGAGCGGATTCCTGTCGCTGAGCGAGGACGCCGTGTTCGTGGGAGGGATGCCGACCGCGTATTACGTCGGGCTGGCCGTGTTCAGCGTGACGGTCATCGGCTACACGCTGTTCGGCGGGTTTCTGGCCGCCGTGTGGACCGATCTGTTCCAGAGCGTGATGATGATTATCGGCGTGGTGATTCTGTTCTTTCTCGCGATGAAGGCCGCCGGCGGTACCGAAGCCGCGACACTGGCGGCCGTGAAATCGACCGGCGACGGGTTTGCCTTTGGGCCGGGATACGCCGCTGACGGTCGGCAGTTTCTCCCGCTGACACTCGCGATGTCATTCTTCTTCACGTGGGTATACGGCGGGATTGGATCGCCGTCCGCCCTCGTGCGGGTCATGGCGTGCAAGAACACCGCGACGATTCGGCGGTCGGTGTTCCTGCTGAGTGTCTACAACTCGTTCATCTACATTCCGCTCATCATGATCTGTGTGTGCGGTCGGGCACTGATCCCGGATCTCCCGCCCGGCAAAACTGACGAGCTGATCCCTCGACTGGCGATGCTGACCACACACGACCTTTTCGGTGGGGAGCTTTTGGCCGGATTGATCCTTGCGGCTCCGTTCGGCGCGGTGATGGCCACGGTGAGTTCTTACCTTGTCGTGATCGCGTCGGGGATTGTGCGCGATGTCTACCAGCGATTCCTCAACACGGAAGCCACACCGTTCGAGCTGAAGCGACTGACGTACTGCGTGATGTTTCTCGTGGGACTGGTTGCGGTGGGATTCAACATTTCTCCGGTGGCCTACCTGCAAGCGGTCGTCGTCTTCAGCGTGACTGGCACGTCATCGACTTTCGTCGTTCCCGCCATCATGCTCGCGTTTTGGCGACGAGCCACCGTCCCGGGAGTCCTATCAGCAATGATTGTCGGTTCCGTAACCGTGCTCGCACTATATCTCGTCGGCTTCGCCAGTCCCGATCCGATGATCGGCAACATCACCAAATTCCGACCGTACTTTCTGGGTGGCATCGACCCGATCGTGTGGGGTCTGGCCACGTCGCTGCTCGCCGGGGTCGGCGTGAGCTTGATGACATCGCCTCCGCCGGAAAAACTAATCTCCCAACTCTTCGATCGACAGGAGCCTGCGAATGTCGGCTGAACCTTCCACGACAATCACGCGGGGCCAGTACATGACATTGCTGGCGGCGTTTCTCGGCTGGATGTTCGATGGCTTTGAACTCGGCCTGTTGCCTCTCGTGGCGCGGCCGGCCCTGAACGAACTGCTTGCCGATGCAGTGAAGACTCGCGGCGCGAGCTACGTGGATTTGTGGGAAGGGGTGTGGGTGGCGGGCTTTCTCGTCGGGATGTCGACCGGCGGAGTGGTGTTCGGCTGGTTGGGAGACCGTTTCGGCCGAGTGCGGGCGATGACACTGAGCGTGCTCGCCTACTCGATCTTCTCCGGTCTGTGCGGCTTCGCGGGGTCGGTGGAATCGTTCTTCATTTATCGCTTCATCGCCGCGTTGGGGATGGGGGGCGAGTGGTCGCTCGGTGTCGCACTCGTCATGGAAATCTGGCCGAACAAGTCGCGAGCGTTGCTTTCCGGCCTGATCGGCGCGGCGGCGAATGTCGGGTTCCTGCTGGTGGCCGTGTTCGCGCTGGTGTTGAGCAGTTTCATCCATTCAGCCGAAGGTTGGTTACTGGCGATCGGCCTGCGTGACGAGTGGGTGAAAACGCTCGTGGCCAACCAGGGGTGGCGCTTGCTGATGATCCTTGGGGCAGCTCCGGCCATCCTGACATTCTTCATTCGACTGTTCGTGCCCGAATCGGAGAAATGGGCGCACGAGCAGCAAAAGGGGACGACATCGCATTGGGCTGTGCGAGATTTGCTGGGCGTGCTTGTCGGTTCGATGGGGGCGTTGCTGATTGTTTACGTGTGGGCCTTCGAGCACGGGCCGGTCGTCCGGGTTTTGGGATCACTCTTCGGGTTTGTGGTCGCGCTCCTGGGCTACGTTTATCCCGTGTTCAAATACCTGCAACGCTCGCACGTTTCGACGGGAGCCGGTTCGATTGCTCCGATCATGCGACATCTGATCCTGGGTGCGTGCCTGAGCGGCGTGGCGCTGATCGGCACGTGGGCGTCCGCTCAGCGAGCACCATCGTGGGCCAACGACCTCGCCAAACAAGCCGCAACCGATGCGGGGAAATCCGAAGCGGAAATCAACGCGGCGCGGACCGAAGCCCGCGCCTACACGCAAATCATCTCCGCCATCGGCGCGATCATCGGCACGATGGCCGGAGCCATGCTCGGCAACGCCATTGGTCGCCGGCCGACCTACTGTTTGTTGTGTGCGGGTTCGCTGCTGTCGGCTCTCATCTTTTTCCAAACGAACAAGACGTTTGGTCCGATGTTTCTCGTGGGAATGTTCTTCGCCGGCGGCCTGACCGCATCGTTCTACGGTTGGCTGCCGTTGTACCTCCCCGAACTCTTCCGCACCAACGTCCGTGCGACCGGGCAGGGATTCAGTTTCAATTTCGGACGCATTCTGGCCGCCGTGGCCGCGCTGCAAACCGGCAACCTGATCGGTCTGTTCAAAGACGTGGGCGGCTTGCCGATGGCCTGTTCCGTGATGAGCCTCGTGTACGTTGTCGGAATGCTGGTCGTCTGGCTGTGTCCCGAGACGCGGGGGAAACCGCTGCCGGAGTGAGGGGATTTCCGAATGCCGAATGCCGATTTGAATGCCGGCGGCATCGGTTCACCAAACTGCGATGCTGACTATGGCTGCTCCACAGACTTTTTCCCTCGCTGATCTGCAACAACTCATCCGCGTGATGTATTCGTCCAAGGACGAACAGCGCGGGATTGATGGCACGTTCATGTGGCTCATGGAGGAGATTGGCGAACTGGCGGCGGCGCTCCGCGAGGGGCCGAAGGAAGAGCTGGCGAAAGAATTTGCCGACGTGCTGGCCTGGTTGGCGACAATTGCCAACGTGGCTGGGATCGACCTCCAGCAGGCGGTCCTCGACAAGTACGGCCAGGGCTGCCCCGGCTGCGGCCAGATGATTTGTCAGTGCTCGCTGACAGAGAAGCCGTGACGGTCGCGGTTGTGTCGGATGCTCGTTGTCATGCCCCGCGCGATACGCTACAACAATCGGCGTCTTCATTCGCATCTTATTTGTGACAAATCCCTTCGTCGGTGGCTTGAAGTTGAAATCCCTCGTCCGAGTTCTCGTTCAGCAGCTTCGCTCGCCGTGGCTTACAGCTCTGGTGGCGGTTCTCATCGCTGGCTTTTGCCAATTGCCGACAGCTTCGGCCTCCGACGGCGACGTGACGATCGAACGCATCGAGATCGGGTTCGGCGGGTACTTCAAAGTTGGCAATTGGTCGCCGCTGTTCGCCACGGTGAAGAGCACGACGGCCCGGTCGGTGCGAATTGTTGTCGAATCTGTCGATCCGGACGAACACATCGTCGAACTGCCGGGGCCGCTGGTGACACTGCCGGCTGGTCAACCGCTGCGTTTGCAAGCGGCCTTTCGCTCCGGTCGATTGAACGGCAAGATTGCTGTTCGCGTGGAAGACGAATCAGGACTCGCGTTGGCAACTCGGCGCGTGGCGGGTGGCGACGAAAGCGGCGGTCCAAAATTGGCTCTGCGGCAGGATGTGCTGCTGTGGGCCACGCTCGGCCATCCCCCCGGTTTCGAATCGGGGCCGCTGCACGCTGTTCGTTCCAAGCCGGACGCGACAGGAAAGTCCGGTTCGGCGGCCGAACCGTCGCCGCGATCCGACACCAGCGTTCAAGTGCAAGTTGTGCCTCTCGATTCCACGTCCGCGTTGCCAGGAGCCGGGCAGGGGAGGTTGTATGAATCACTCAACACGCTCGTGATGGTTGTCGGCGAAAAACTACAGAACGACGACGACTGGTTGGTGCAGCTCACGGCAGACCAGAGCGAGGCTCTCCGCGACTGGGTGAGCACGGGCGGGCATCTGGTGCTGGCAGTGGGAGCGCGGGCGACGGACTACCGGTCGAGCCCGCTGGCCGAATGGATACCAGTTTCGGTCCAACCCAACCTGTCGGACCTCCGGCAACTCACCGGGTTGGAAGCGTTTTCCGGGCGCAATCAGGCGCTGTCGTTTCCGGGCACGATCAAAGCGGCCAAGCTCGACGCGACGGAATTGTCCGAACGCAACGTGCTCGTGCAGGGAGCCGCCGGACCGCTGCTCGTGCGCGTGCCGTTCGGATTGGGCCGCGTGACGATTCTGGGCTTGGACATCACCCGCCCGCCACTGGCCAATTGGAAGGCGCTCGATGCGGTGTGCCGGAAGATCGCGTCCGACTTGCGATCGGGCGTCACCACACGACATGAACAGCGGCCGGATCAACTCGGACGCCAGGGCATTACCGAACTCGCATCGCAATTGCACGCGGCACAGGACCAGTTCGCCACGATCAACCGCCCGTCAATCTGGTCGGTGATGGGGCTGATTCTCGGGTACATCGTGGTGCTGGGCCCGCTCGACTATTTTGTTGTGCAACGCGTGATCGGACGCTCGACGTGGACCTGGGTGACTTTTCCGGCACTCGTTTGTCTGGCCAGTGCGGCGTCGCTGTGGGCCGCCTCGCGCTGGAACGGCGAGGCATTGCAGGTCAACCAGATGGACGTGCTCGATGTTGTGGACCTGCCGGGCACCGATGGCGGACAGATCGTTCGCGGTCGGACATGGTTCAACGTGTTCAGTCCCGAAACGGCAACGTACCGTATCGCAACCGAAGTCACATCACTCGACGCTGCGACCGCGAATGCAGCTCGACCGGCCGCCACAGTGTCCTGGTCGGGCGTTCCCGAAGACGCAGTGGGGGGCATGTATCGCATCGGCGGATTGAATCTCGCCCGGCGTCTCTACCGCATGGACGAAGCGATCAGCCAGTGTGAGAGCGTGCCCCTCCTGGTCGGGTCGAGCAAGAGTTTCGAAGCGACGTGGAACCACGCCGCAAAGCAACTCGTGATCAGTTCGCTCGAATCGTCAGGAGTGGGGCGGCTGGATGGAACCATTGCCCACGCCCTGCCGATGCCGCTCGAAGACTGCCTGCTGGCGTATGGCGGTCGTCTGTATCGCCTGAGTGGCAGCGAATCGTCCTCCTCGCTGGCTCCCCATCAAGAATGGTCCCCGTCGCAGCGGCGTCAACTTCGCGATTTGAAGGCCTTTCTGACCAACACGATCGCGCAGCGCGAGCAGCAGCAGGACAAGAATCGCAAGGACGTCTTCCTCAAGGAGACGCCCTATGATCCGACTCTGACCGATCGCGATGTCCTCGTGCGCATGCTCACGTTCCATCAGGCCGCCGGTGGCACGGGCTACACGGGCCTCAACCACGATCTCCTGCGGTCGCTCGATCTGTCCGAAATGATGCAACTCGGACGAGCGGTGTTGATGGGACGCATCAGATCACCCGTCGCGAAGGTGCTGGTGAATGGTCAGGCGGTCGAACCGTCCGACCGGGCGACTTACGTGCGATTCATCGTGCCGGTGAAACAAGTGCGGGAGCAGGAAACGGAATGAAGTCTGTTGTCCATTGTCAGTCGGCCAATGAGAGTTTATCCGTAGCGATGACTGCTTTCCGGATCGCCACTGACAACCGACACCGGACATCGGAGCAAAACACGTGATCGAAACACGACAACTCACCAAACGCTACGGCAACCTGATCGCCGCCAACCACGTCGACCTCAAGCTCGACCCGGGGGATGTGTTCGGGTTCATCGGCCCGAACGGATCGGGCAAGACGACGACCATGCGCATGCTGGCGACGCTGCTCAACCCGGACTACGGCGAAGCGTACGTCTGCGGGTACTCGATCTACACGCATCCGCAGGAGATCCGCCGGCTCGTCGGCTTCATGCCCGACTTCTACGGCGTGTACGACGACATGAAGGTCATCGAGTACCTCGAATTCTTCGCGGCCGCGTATCGGATCAATGGAGCACAGCGGCGGAAGGTGTGCGAGGAAAAACTCGAACTCGTGGACATGGCGTTCAAACGGGACGCGATGGTCAACCAACTCTCGCACGGCCAGACGCAGCGAGTCGGACTGGCCCGCGTGCTGCTCCACGAACCGCAGGTGCTCCTGCTGGACGAACCAGCGAACGGTCTCGACCCGCGCGCCCGCATCGAAATCCGCGGCTTGCTCCGCCGCCTCGGCGAAATGGGTAAGACCATCATGGTGTCGAGCCACATCCTGCCCGAACTGGCCGACGCCTGTAACAAGGTGGGCATGATCGAAAAAGGGGTGATGGTCGCCAGCGCCAGCGTCGCCGACGTGATGAAAAGCATCCGCGAGGCAGTCTCGATCCACCTCCGCGTGGTCGGTCCGCCTGATGCCGCGGCCAAACTGATCGAACAGCACGACGACGTGGCCACCGTCCGCGTGGCGGCGGATGGATTGATCCTCGTCACCCTGAAGAAGAATGTGGAAGACTACAGCTTCCTCCCGACGCTCCTCGTCGAAGCCCGCCAGCGGATCACGCTGTTCAAGGAAGAGGAAGTCAACCTGGAAACGGCGTACATGGAGTTGACGAAGGGACTGGTGCAGTAGTGTGGACGGTGGAAGGTGGATGGTGTAAGGTATCGAAAGTCACCAACGTACACCCTCCACCGCTCA
>JACRIH010000182.1 GCA_016235885.1 Planctomycetales bacterium
ACCACCGAGACAAGCTCGGTGGCGAAACATTCACGGACTGTGAGCTGACACTCAGCGCTTGCCAGATTTTTTCGGGAATCTTCTGCCTGAGAGAATTCTGGGCAGTCATTTCTTGTCATGCACGGCGATTCTCCCGGTAGAGCCGTCCGACAGCGACGGCGTGATCTTCAACTCGGGAGAATCGCCCATGTCCACCAGCCACGTCACTCAGTCCGTGTTGTGTTCGCACGCGGAGGACCACGTCCTGCTCCACACCACCGCCAACGGAACACGGGTGGTGGAGTGCCACTACTGCCTGCTGATGCACGTCCTCCCGCCCTCGCCTCAGTCGTCGGATCGGTCGCCTCGACCGTTGGTGGGGCAGAGTCCGACCCATCGGTTCGTGACAACTGCGGCTGCGCTGCGCTAGGGAACACGGGCGAAATCTCCAGTTCCCCCTCTCCCCAAAGGGGAGAGGGGGGAAAGAAAACAGGGGCGCTCGTCGGAACTTGGAACTTTGGCGAACTTGTCAAAGTTCCAAAAATTTTCCGGCACTTCTTTCGTCTGCCCACGATTCCCCGATTAGAGCCGGAGTTTGGATTCTGGAATTCATCGGCGTTCGCCGGGACAGATTGCCGAACGGTTGGTTCCAATCGGGGCGATGGCCCCAAACTCAAGGAGAGCGAATCATGTTTCGAGGAAGACAAAAAAGTCTGAGCGTGATGAGTCTGGTTCTGATGGCATTCTCGGTCCTGCTGGCCGGCGGCTTGTCGGAAGCCGGTCCCAAACCGAAGCCGACAGCGCCGTACATTCATCGGGCGACCGTTGATGAGTCGGGCGAAGTGACGCTGCAGTTCACTGCCAGCCGCAACCAGACCCACTATGAGGTGCGAATGGGTAACGCGCAGCGGTCGACGAAGATCGCCCAACTCGGTGCCAGCAGCACATCCTACAGCACGAAGCGGTTGGCAAACCCCGGCGAATTGGTGTCGCTCTTCGTGCGAGCCGTTGGCCAAGGCGGCTCGGCGGACAGCAACGTCGTGAAGTTGCGGATCCCGGCACCACGCTATACCAAGCCGCTGGCGACGTTTCCTGAAACCGGAGGCTATCTGGGCTTCGGTGCCGAGGTGAGCGGCAAACGTCACAACGGGGGAGACTACAAGTCGACGGTGGGGACCGCGGTTTTCGCAGTGACGGATGGTGTCGTGGTCTACTCCGGATCCTACGAAGGATTCGGTTCACTCAACCCGAGTTCGAAGGGTGGCGTGATGGTCATCGAGCACACCAATCGGTCTGGCGGACGGTTCTTTGCCGTGTACGGACATGCCACGCCGCTGGTGAAGCCTGGGGTTCGCGTCACGAAGGGGCAGCGGATTGGGACGATCCACATGTTCAAGAACGGTGGCGTTGCATTGCCCCATTTGCATTTCGGAATCTACATCGGTGACCGTTTCCCGACGAGCGGTTGGGGATACAGCAGCAGTCTGGCCAACTGGGCCGAGCCGAAGGCGTATCTCGACAACAACCTGTAATGGCGTCGTCCTCGGATCGCCACTCGCGAGAGTGGCGATTCGGAGTTTTGTTTGATTTCACATCTGATCTCAATAACCAACCAATGGAGGTTTCAAACATGTCCAAAAACGCGAATTTGATCCAGCTTCTCAAACGAGTCCACCGTGACGAACAGGGGTCGGTGTCCCTGGAAACGATCTTGGTACTGGGCGCGATTGCCCTGCCCGTCATGATCTTCCTGCTGAAATTCGGCTGGCCGAAGATCAAGGACTACTTCCACAAGGGGATCACGGACTTGGAGTCCGAAACCAATCACGTAATCCAGAACAACTAATGCCCGGTCAAGGCTAACACTACTGCGCACGTTGTTGCTGAATTCGCAAGAATTCAGCCGCGTGAACTTGGCCGATGCTCTGAATTCTTGCGAATTCAGCTGCCGACGACTCGTAACGTGCGGAGTAGTGCAAATTGATCGTTCGTGAAAAGTGTCGATCCGAGTGGAGCGGTATTGTGGAGTTGGGGTGAAGGGAATTGGTGTCAGGACCGAATGGCACTGAAGCTGCGATGGATGTTCGTCAGCGCCCGGCCAACATCTGGCAGGGACGAGGTGCCCCCGCCAACGACCCGATCTGGCGAGACTTCATTCGTCCGGAACTCGCTTGGGCCTTGCTTCATTAGCCAAACGTGAGATCGATGGCAGGCTGGGTTCAACCCAGCGAACGACCGCATCCGGGTGCTGATTTCAACAGGAATCAGGCATCCGGAGGCTTCTTGTTGCGACTTGTGAAGTCAGATGGCAATCTCAATAGATGTAGCAAGTGCGAATTAGAGGCATCTTGAATCGAGACAGTGAATCAAGTAGCAAACATATCGCGCAAGGCATATTGAATTGCCGCCGCATGCCGAGGTCGATCCATGCTTCGTCCTCCACGCCGAAGCTGAATCACATTTGACCTCTGGTTCCCAAGCTCCGTCTGGAAACCCCTCCTCCAATGCTCTCCACTCGTTTCCAAGCCGGGTTTGCGAACCGGTTCAACTGGGCCAGTGTCAAATCGTCGTTGCTCGTAGCCCTGTCGCTCCGCGACAGGAAAGCCGAATACTTCTGAGACGTCACTCGTAGACGGTCGGGAAAGTTGTTTTCCGCGCCGACTGGACATTTGACTGTCCTGTCGCGGAGCGACAGGGCTACTTCTTGGTTGCGGCTTCGCCGTGTCGTTCTACAATCGAACCTCGCTATCGTCCTTTTGCTTTCCACGGACCATCACCATGATTCGCGTCGCCATTC
This sequence comes from Planctomycetales bacterium, assembly GCA_016235885.1. Taxonomy (GTDB): domain Bacteria; phylum Planctomycetota; class Planctomycetia; order Planctomycetales; family Planctomycetaceae; genus JACRIH01. The sequence goes on from JACRIH010000182.1 coordinate 2,777, forward strand.
TCGGAGCCACCGGCTACACCGCTCTCGAACTGATCAAGATTCTGCTCCGGCATCCCGAAGTCAAAATCACGGCGTTGACCACGCGGCAGGATGGGTCGCCGCATGTGAGTTCGATCCACCAATCGCTCACCGGGCGGCTGGACATTCGCTGCGAGGATTTGTCGCCGGCGCAGGTGACCGAACGAGCAGACTTCGTGTTCTGCGCCCTGCCGCACGTCGCCAGCATGGATGTCATCCCGGCGCTGCTCGACGGCGGCTGTCGCGTCTGCGACCTGAGTGCCGACTACCGGCTGCATGACGCGGCCGTCTACGAAAAATGGTACGGCCACAAGCACACCGACGTCGATCGGCTGGCGACGACGATTTACGGCCTGCCCGAACTTTGGTCAGAAAAAATTCCCGGCCAGAAATTGATCGCGAACCCTGGTTGTTACACCAGCACGTCGATTCTGGCTCTGGCACCGCTGCTCAAGGGCGGCTGGATCGAACCGACGGGCATCATCATCGACGCGAAGAGTGGCGTGTCGGGGGCGGGGCGGACTCCGAAGTTGAACACGCTGTTCTCGGAATGCAACGAGGGGGTGTCCGCCTATTCCGTCGGCTATGCCCATCGCCACGTTCCCGAAATCGAACAAGTGCTCAGCGATTCGAGCGGCCGGCCCGTCGAGATTATCTTCACGCCGCACCTGATCCCGATGGATCGCGGCATTATCGCCACCTGTTACGGTCGCCTGACCAAACCGGCCACTGAAGCGGAACTGCTGGCGGCGATGCGCGAGTTCTACGCCGGCAAGCCGTTCATCCGCGTGGTCAATCACCTGCCATCCACGAAGGATTCCGCGCACACGAATTTCTGCGACATCACAGTGCGTGTCGCGCGCGGTCAAGCCATCGTGATCGCGTGTCTCGACAACCTGATCAAGGGGGCCTCCGGAGTCGCCGTCCAAAATTTCAACCTGATGTGCGGCTTCCCCGAGACAACCGCTCTGCTTCCGTAGCGAAACGAAAAGAGCCACGGATGAAACACAGATGAAACACGGATACGTGGGAGTTTGTCCGTGTTCAATCCGTGTTTCATCCGTGGCCGAAAACTCAAATCGCAAAAGTGCCGCCGGGTTCGAGTACGATTGGAACGGACTTGGTTTTGGATCGTACGCGGGCGGCCCAGGCGGTCGCGTTTTGAGCAATCGGCGGCCACGTGTTGTAGTGCGACGGGGCGACGCGTTTGGGTTTGAGCAGTTCGATGGCGGCGATCGAATCGTCCGGTCCCATCGTGAACCGGTCGCCGATTGGCAGCACGGCGAGGTCGAGTCCACCGGCACCGATGAGTTGCATGTCGAGAAACAACGCGGTGTCGCCGGCAAAGTAGATTCGCTGGCCGGTCTCGCGGAGCATCAACAGGAACCCGCCGGGGTTGCCACCGTACGAACCGTCGGGCAGTTCCGAACTGTGATGCGCGATGGTCGATTTCACGCGCCCGAACGGCAGGTCGATCATCCCACCCAGGTTCATCGGCTGCGTCTGCTTCACGCCATGCTTCTTCGAGAACCATTCGCAGATCTCAAAATTCGACACGACCGTCGCGCCACATCGGTTGGCGATCTCGGCCGCGTCCGCGATATGATCGAAATGTCCATGCGTCACCAACACGAAGTCGGCCGAGATTTGCTTCGCCTTCGCGGGTGACGACGGGTTGCAGTCGAAGAACGGATCGACCACGATCCGCTGACAGCCAGATTCGACCAGCCATGTGGCGTGGCCGTACCAGGTGAGTTGTGTTGCCATGCCATGAACCTCCGATTCGAATGAATTTGTCGCAATGTGCGCGAACCCATCCGTGCGGTCAAGCGACTTGAGTGGACTCGCGTAGGAAAGTGGCCGGGTTACTCCGTGACCCGGCCCACCGGTCTCGGAGTGACCGGTCGAATTTCGCCACGGCTCGTCGCGTGCGGGATTCGTTGACTTGCTCATCCGGAATGTGCAGAGTACGACCACAACTTCCGACACCTCCGGCCGAGCCTGAACTCCCAACCGATAACTCAAGAGACGAAAGACCGCGCATGTCCGAATTGATTCCCCTCCCGTTCGGTTTCCGAGCCGCGGGCATTCACTGTGGCGTGAAGAAAGATTCAGCGATTCTGGACCTGGCCCTGTTCGTGTCCGACCGTCCGGCCACGAGTGCGGGGGTGTTCACGACGAATCTCGTTCACGGGGCGCCGGTGAAAGTGTCGCGCGAGCGTGTGCGACGGAGCACATCGCGAGCGGTCGTGATCAACTCGGGGAACTCGAACGCCTGCACGGGGGACCGGGGTATCACCGATGCGAAGTGGATGACGGCCGAGGTCGCAAAGTGCGTGGGTTGTGCCGACGAGGATGTGCTGGTTTGCTCGACGGGTGTGATCGGCCGATTCCTGCCGCGCGAGGTACTCGGGGCTGGCATCCCGCGCGTGGCCACGGCGCTGGAGGCGTCGCCAGATTCGTTCCTCAACGCGGCACGAGCCATGATGACGACCGATACGTTTGCCAAGCAGTCCACGCGCACGGTGGAAATTGGCGGGCGGACGGTTCGGGTGAGCGGGGTGTGCAAGGGGGCGGCGATGATCGCCCCCAACATGGCCACGATGCTCGGAGTGATTCTGACGGACGCCACCCTGACGCCAGCCGAAGCGGACGCCCTGCTGCGAAACGCCGTGAACGACAGCTTCAATTGCATCAGCGTCGAAGGGCACATGAGCACAAGTGACACCGTGCTGCTGCTCGCGAACGGGGCCGCTGGCTCCGGCTCGCTGGCCGACGCGGATCGCCCGCGAATTCAGCAGGCGATCGCCGAAGTCGCCAGCGAACTGGCTCAGGCGATCATTCGCGACGCCGAGGGGGCCGATCATTTTGTGACCATCGACGTGCGCGGAGGCCGAACACGTGACGAGTCGTTTCGTATCGCGAAGTTTGTTGCCGAGTCGCCGCTGGTGAAGACTGCGATCGCCGGTGCGGACCCGAACTGGGGGAGAATCGTCTCGGCCGCCGGCTACGCGGGAGTGAGATTGGAAGAGCGGGACATTTCGTTGCGTGTGAACGGCATTTGGCTGTACCGCACCGGTGCCCCGGTTGAATTCGATGCGGCGGCCGTATCGGCAAGCATTCGGAACAACCGCGACGTGTCGATCGAACTCGAACTGACGCTTGGAGTGGCGGCGGTCCGGTTTTGGACGTGCGACTTGACGACCGAATATGTCCGTCTGAACGCCGACTACACGACGTAATGTAGATGGGTCACTCCGTGACCCGATCGCTCCGGTCACGGAGTGGCCGGTCTACTCTGGGATTGCCTGAATTCCCGTGATTCGGTATCGACCGGTCATGCGTCGCACTCGCCGAATTGGATTCACGCTGATTGAACTGCTCGTGGTGGTCGCGATCATCGCGCTGCTGGTCGGGCTGCTGTTGCCGGCTGTCCAACAGGCTCGCGAGCGGGCGAGGACGACGCAGTGTCTGAACAACCTCAAGCAATTCGGGGTCGCGCTGCATTCGTATGAGGCGGCGCACAAGCTGCTCCCGCCGAGCTTCATCCGGCAGGTTGACGGCAACCCACCACCTCCGCCCGCGATCACGTTTGCCGCGTTGCGCTATCGCAGCCACTGGACCGGGTTCCACATGCTACTGCCGTTTTTCGAGCAGAAGCCGTTGTACGACAAGTACGACTTCCGCGGCACATGGCTGTCGAGCATGACGAACGCCAGCGATCATCGGGCGTGGCCCCTCAATCAGACCATGCTGTCGGTGCTGCTGTGCCCGAGCGTTCAGCACGCCGGTCCGATCGGAGGCGACGGCGGCGGCTCGGTGCCGCACTGGATGGCGGGTGCTCCGACCGACTATTCGTTCAGTCACGGAGCCGATTCGATCCGCGCGTTGCCGGGGGACGACGTGGGCTGTCCGGCCGGGTTGCTGCATTTCTGGTCCGAGTGGCCCGATACGACTCGGGGGGCGTTCGGGTACAGCAGCAGTTGTGCCGATCGCGACATCACCGATGGCCTGTCGAACACGATCGTGATCGGTGAGAAATCGGGACGGCGGTTGACTTACTCGGGAGTGAACAATTCGTTTCCAAAATTACCTGTCGAATTTCCGTGGGCGATGGCGGCCGTCGCGTACTTCGCGGCGACGGGAAATGAGCAGACGCCCGGTTCGGCCTGGGTGGTCGGCCCTTATGCGGTGACGTCCGACATCAAGTTGCCAAACTGCCCGCAGGATTCGCTGACGAACGCCGAACCGTACCCGATCAATCCGACTCCGCGCGTGATCCCCTTCACGTCGGACGAGCGCCCGTTCTATTCATTTCAGTCGATTCACCCAGCCGGAGCGCACTTCCTGTTTGCTGACGGATCGGCCCGGTTCGTACACGAGTACGTGAACCAGAGCATCCTGCAATCGATCTCAACAATCGCCGGCAGCGAACGCCTGCCGGAGAGTTTCTGAACAGAAAATTCGTCTCGCCACGTGCCGCAAAGGTTGTCGAGTTTCACTGCGGCGTCTCGGACTCGGGAGTGCTGATCACTCGCGGAGAAATCAGGAGCAGCATTCGTGGTGGCGGTGGGTTTGCCGGGGGATTCGTCGCGAACAACCGTGAGACGTAGGGCACCTTGCTCAGGATCGGTGAAGGCACATTGGACGCAACCGGCAGAGGTGTCACCTTCTCGGTGACATCCACCACCAGTGTGTCACCGGACGGAATCCGATGCACGCTGGCCGACCGGAG
>JACRIH010000184.1 GCA_016235885.1 Planctomycetales bacterium
AACCTGCCGCCGATGGGACTGCGCGTGCGACTGAAGGCCGACTACGACACATCGAAATTCCCACCCGAGGCGCAAGTCATTTTGAAATGCCTCAAAACGTACGGCATGTTCCTGGCGGACAACGGGGGCGACTGGTTTATCTCCGGCGCACCGAATCCCAAATGGGATGACGAAGCAATCCGGACTCTGAAGAAAGTGCGTGGTCGTGATCTGGAGGCGGTGGACACCGGAGCGTTGGTAACGGAGTGAGGTGGATTTTCGATTGGCGATTTTCGATTGCCGATTTGAAGGTCGCGGTGGGATGCGTTACCGTTCGGCGGATGGCAGAAGACCTTGATCGCGATGATCGGCAACTCAAACGAACCGTGGAGGAAATTGCGATGAACAGACGACGAATGACATTGATCTGCTGCCTCACACTGTTGGTGTCGGTTGGCAGGCAGGATTCCCGCAACCGTGGCCTGGCGGATGACGTGACTGCCAAGGGGGGAGTGGAGGACGGTTTCGTTTCGCTCTTCAACGGCAAAGATTTGACCGGGTGGGAAGGGGACAAGACGTTGTTTAGGGCCGAGGATGGAATGATCGTGGGGGATTCAAAGGGGATCAAGCACAACGAGTTTCTCGCCACGACAAAATCGTATGGCGACTTCGAACTGCGATTGGAGTTTCGATTGCTTGATGGGAAGGGTAACACCGGCGTGCAATTTCGGTCGAAGCGCGTTCCCAACAACACCGAGGTGTCAGGCTATCAGGCGGACCTCGGCGAGAAATACTGGGGCTGCCTGTACGATGAATCCCGCCGTAACAAAGTGCTCGTGCAGGCTCCCGAGGGCCTCGCGAAAGTACTCAAGCCTGATGGGTGGAACAGCTACGTGATCCGCGCCGAAGGGGATCACATTACGCTGGCCATCAACGGATTCAAAACGGTGGACTATCGCGAAACGGAAGCGAACATCGCTCGCGACGGAATCATCGCCGTGCAGGTTCACAGCGGCCCGCCGCTCCGCGTTGAGTTTCGTAACCTGCGGATCAAGGAATTGAAGTGACGTTGGAGTCCCGGCTTCAGCCGGCCGCCTGAAAGCGGGACTCCAACTTCGCCCCTCACCCCCGACCCCTCTCCCCCGAAGGGGGAGAGGGGAGATTGTTTCATGGGAGCATCAGATGGCGCATGCAACTTTGTCTCGTCGCGATTGCCTCACCACGCTCGGCACATTTGCCGCCGGGACGGCGCTGTTGGTTGATGCGGTCGCGCAGGAGAACAATCCGGCCGCCAACGTCGCGGACCGCACGTCGTCGATCAAGATCACGGCGCTGAAGGCGCAGCCGGTGGGAACCAAGGCGTACGTGAAGATCGAGACGAATCACGGCATTGTTGGCTGGGGAGAGATCACCGGACTCGATCCGGTGGTGGCGTCGGCATTTGCTCACTCGCTGTTCGAACTTCTCGACGGAGAGAATCCGACTCGCGTCGAGCATTTGTGGCAGAAGCTGTATCGCTCGCATCGCGACATGCGCGGCGGGCCGTTCATGACGCATGCGCTGTCGGCGATCGACATGGCGTTGTGGGACATCACAGGCAAGCTGTGGAGCGTGCCGGTGTACCGGCTGCTCGGCGGGCCAACGCGAGACAAAATTCGGATGTATCCGTCGCCGAAGGCGCAGAAGCTGGGGACGGGCGGGCCGCATCCATTTTCGGGCAACCCCAGTGACATCGAAGGGCTGGTCCGTGGCGTGCGGCAAACGCGAGAAAAGAACGGCCCGGACTACACGATCATGTTCGATGCCCACTGCGCCGTGCCGCCGGCGATGTTGATCCAACTCGCCAGCGCACTTCAACCGTACGACATCTTGTTCCTCGAAGAACCGGCGGTGCCGGGCAACATCGAAGTGTTCAAGCGACTCAAGCAGCACATCAAGATTCCGATGGCCACGGGGGAACGTGACCGCACGATTTGGGGAATGCTGCCGTACCTGCAAGAGCGGTGCATCGACATCCTCCAGCCCGATTGCGGACACACGGGCGGGATCACGCAGATGAAAAAGATCGCGACCCTCGCCGAAGCGTACTTCGTCCCGCTGGCCCCGCACTGCACGATGTCGGAACTCGGCCTGTCCGCCAGCCTGCACGCGGCCGCGTCCATTCCGCTGTTCCTGATCCACGAAGGATACCTCGACGGCCACCTGATGCCGCTGGGAGTGGCTCGCAAGCAGTGGCAGGTCGACAAGGACGGCAATGCCGAACTCCCGAATGGTCCGGGGCTGGGTGTCGAAATTGACGAGTCGAAATTCGCCGAAGTGAACGCAGACCCGAAACGGAAATACAAGTGGCCGAAGCCGACGTACGCGGACGGTTCGGTGCGGGACTACTGACAACGGAGAATCGAAATGGCCGCGATCGATTTCAAGGAACGGCTGTTGAAATGCCTCGGCGGGCCTTGGCCTGAGCCGTGCGATCTCAAACCGCGGCGGCGCGAGACCGAGGTGAAGTCGCAGCAGGACGGTTATCGCATCGAGTCGTGGGATTACGAAGTCGAACCGAACGACCGCGTGCCGGCGTGGCTGCTCATTCCCGACGGGGTCACACCGCAGAAACCGGCTCCGGCCGTGGCTGTTTGGCACCAGCACAACGGTGCGTACACGATCGGCAAGACGGAACCGGCGGGCCTTGGTGGCAGCCCCATGCATCACACTGGAGTCGGGTTGGCTCGGGAAGGGTATGTCGTGATCTGCCCGGACGCTCTCTGTTTTGGCGAGCGGCAGGACCCGACAAAGAAACAGGGGGGCGGGAATTTTGAACGGTTTGAATTCCTGCGCTACGTTGTCGCAGGCAAGTGCATGGCGTGGAAAAACATTCTCGACATGCGACGGGCCATCGACTTTCTCGTCAGCCGGCCGGAAGTGAAAGCGGACAAGATCGGCTGCTACGGACATTCGATGGGTTCGACGCACACGTGGCTGGTCGGGCCGTGGGAAGAGCGGTTGAAATGCCTTGTAGGGAACTGCTGTCTCCCGACGTATCGTGGCATCCACCGCGAGCACATGCTGCACTGCTTCCCGAACTTCATCCCCGGCATATTCGAACACGGAGACACGCCCGACATTGCCGCGTTGATTGCTCCGCGGGCGCTGCATCTGAACCTTGGTGAGACCGACGGTGGCAGCCCGATCGACGAGGCACGGCGCGGGATCGAGACGATTGCCAGGGCGTACCAAGCCGTCCATGCCGAGGATAAGTTTTCACATTTCATTGAGGTCCGGGTTGGACACGTTTTGTCTGACGAGATGTGGCGGCGTGCGAAAGCGTGGTTCGCGAAATATTTGACGTGAAGCGGTTTCAAAACCGTAGCCACGTTCGCCAGAACGTGGGCAACCCAGCAAGACACCCACGTTCTGGCGAACGCGGCTACGACAATCTGAGTTTTGAAACCGCTTCGTAGGGCAATGTGGTCGGGTTACTCCGTGACCCGACTCCGGTCACGGAGTGACCGGTCTACTTTGGGAGAAACTCCATGACCGCACTGGATTACGCAAAACAACTCGTGGCGTTCGACTCCATCAGCCGCAATTCGAATGTCCCCGTGACCGATTGCGTGGACGAGATTCTCCGACGGCTGGGTTTCGAGACTGAACGAATTCACTACGTCGATCCGAACGGCGTCGCCAAGTCGAATGTCGTCGGCAAGAAAGGAGCAGGGCAGGGGGGGCTCGCCTATTTCGGCCACACCGATGTCGTGCCCGCTTCGCCGTGGTTTTTTGCCGAGCACGGACCGTTTACACCGACGGTGAAAGATGGCCGGCTGTACGGTCGCGGAAGCTGCGACATGAAAGGGTCAGTTGCCTCGATGCTGGCCGCGGCCGAACGGTTTGCGAGCGGCAACCTCCGGCGACCTCTGTTCATCACCTGCACGGCGGATGAAGAAGTTGGCTTTGGTGGCGCCCGGGAAGTCGCGGCACGATCGCGGTTCTACGCCGAGATGGTGGCGGGCGAGACGCACGGTGTCATCGGCGAGCCAACCGAACTGGAAGTCGTTCACGCGCACAAGGGGACGTATGGGTTCGAGGCCATTTCCCACGGCCGGGCCGCGCACTCCAGCACGAACAAGGGGACCAACGCCAATCTCGCGATGATTCCGTTTCTCGCCGAGATGAAGGCGATCCACGATGAACTGGAACGCGATTCGAAATGGCACCACACCGAGTTCAATCCTCCGACGATGAGCTGGAACATCGGGATCAACGACCACACGGCGGCGGTGAACATCACGCCGCCGCAGAGCGTCTGCACGGTCTATTTTCGTCCGATGCCCGGGCAGGACGCCGACAGTCTGATCGACCGCGCGCGCCGCGCGGCCGAGCGATGCGGTTTGGAATTCAAGGTCGGTTGCATCGGCAAGCCGCTCTACATTGATCCGCAATCACCGTACGTTCAGCAAGTGCTGCGGCTGGCCGGGAAGGGCCAGGCCCAAACCGTGGCGTACGGCACGGACGGCGTCATGTTTACTTCGCTGCGAAAGCTGGTTGTCTTCGGACCTGGCAGTATTGCGCAAGCCCACACGCACGACGAATGGATTTCACTGGAGCAACTCGAACTCGGCACTGAAATGTACGGCCGGCTGATCGAGCATTTCTGCTGTCGCGAACAGTAACGCAATCGGTGCTTGTTTAACTCGTCGCCAACGGCAACGGTCTGTTGCGTTCCGATCGCACGCCATCGCCGATGACTCCCGGTCATTGGGCGACAGATGGATGTTTACGCGGGCCTCGTAGCCTCGCCTCGCCAGAGCGTGGGTTTTATCGCTCACGGCCCACGTTCTGGAGGGCTTGTTGATTTAATGTGGAGGTGGCACTCCGTGACACCGCATGTTGTGGCCGCCCTGCGGGACGGCCACAACATGTCCCGCCACGGAGTGTCGGGACCACATTAAATCAACAAGCTCTGGAGAACGTGGCTACGGTGAATCGCAAACATCAATCTGTGCCCCAATAAACGAAAACGAAAAACCCCCGGGGTCCGTGGGGAACCCGGGGGCGGGGAGAAGTCTCTCAAACTCTGGCTTCGTATTTCACAGATCGTGGCAAAGATGACGATTACAGCTTGTTGAGGACCGTGCCGTCAGCAGCCTTTTCCGTGTCCTTGATAATCGGTCGGATGCGACCTTCGCCCTTGCTGTAGACCCAGCCCGCGGGCTGTAGCCCTTCGCCGTCTGTGTCGGCATTGCAGTCGTAGGCGTCAATGCTGTCGTCAATAATCTTTACATCACGTTTGCCAGTGAACGGATTCGGCGGAAGTTGGCCGACGAAGTACGGACCGAATGGCTTCGATCCCGGCAAACCGGAGATGCCTTTGACATCGGTCGACATCAACATGTGTTTGGTGAACGTGTCGCCCAATTCACCCGGATGCTTGCTCTCGTGTTGGAACTCATACAACTCGATCTGGCTGCGGAATGTTTGCAAGTCCTGAACGAGAGCCGATTCCTTGGCGTCGTTGTTGGCCGACGTGAATTGCGGCAGGACGGTCGCGGCCAGGATCCCCAGGATCACCACCACGATCAACACTTCCACCAACGTAAAACCTCGACGTGTCTGCTTCAACATAGTGATCAACTCCCCTCTCTCAAAAGGCCCTGAAGTGGAGTCCGCTCGCGGCCGTCGTGTCGCCACAACACAATCATTCGCCCGCCAGAAGACACTTTGGAAAATGAAACCCGTTACCCAGCCTCGATCTTTCGGTGGTCTCTCACGCCACCGAATTTGGCTGGACACGGCAACCGTAGGTCGCATGAGAACCGTGTCAAATCACGGCGGCAAAGATTCCCGAGATCGTTGGGACCGCGACAGGCCATGCCGGATTTAGCGGACGAATCAGTTGCCCACGTATCGGGCGTACAACCCACGGGCGACTGCCGGATCGTTCGTGCCCTTGATGATGGCTCGTCCGTCCGCGAACACCGTAAGTTCGTACTCCGTCTCGCTGGGGCGCAAGCGGAGCAGGAACGCGTTGCTGGAAACACGGCCGGCTGACGAGAGTTTCCGTGTCAGTTCACTCAAAGAAAGCAACACTGGTTCTCCCGGGGAAACTTGGACGGCATTGCGACCGCACAGGGCAGTCGTCTGCGCCCGCCGGTCTCCCGACAGCCAGGCGCGCTCGCCACGCAGGCACGCGGCACAGTTCGACTGCTCGCGTAAGTTGCGGACACTCATCTTGCGGAGCGTACCGTCCCAGACATCGACAATTGTCAGAACAGGTTCGATTTCCTCACGATGACCGCTCAGGAGCTTCAAGGCAGACGTGACCTGCAATGCCGCCACGATGTTGATTGCGGGGCCGATGATTCCGGCCGTGTCGCATGTTTCGGTCGTGCCGGGCGGCGGCACGGAATCCATGAGGCATCTCAGGCAGGCAGTCTGGCCGGGGAAGATCGTCATCGTCTGCCCGTGGCTGCCGATGCACCCGCCATAAATCCAGGGGATACCCGTCGAAAGCGAAGCGTCGTTGATCAAGAATCGCGTCTCGAAATTGTCGAGGCCATCGATGATGAGATCGACCCCGTCGGCCAGCCGCAGAATGTTCGTGTGGTCGAGATCGGCGACGATCGGTTCGATCTGGATCGAGCTGTTGATGCGAGCCAGCTTTCTGCCGGCGGCCACAGCCTTCGGGAGTTGATCTGTGATGTCCTGCTCGTCAAACAGGACTTGTCGTTGCAAGTTGGAGAGTTCGACGAAGTCGCGATCGATCAGGCGCAGAAAGCCCACACCAGCCCTGGTCAACCCGTCGGCGATGGCACTCCCGAGCGCACCACAACCGCACAGCAAGACACGACTGCGCAGCAATCGTTGTTGTCCTGCTTCGCCAATCGGCTGAAAGAGGATTTGCCGGCTGTACCGTTCCAATTCGGGTTGCATGAGGATTCGGCGCGGGATACGAGAGCGAACCAATGAACGCCGTCCATACAGCGGACACTATGCGGCCCTGGCCAAATCGCCCGATGGCTCGTGTCCTGAGGCGATCTGCTCGGCGACCGAGTCCAAGCGTTCCATCTCAGCCTGAAGTCGAACACGGTATCTGTCAAGCTCGTCGCGGGAGAGATTGGGCGGAACGTGAAACGGTTCACCGAACAAGTAGACGGCCCGGCTGAACGGCTTGGGGATGAGCAAGTCCGTCCAATTGCCGCGGATCACCCACGCCTTGCGACAGGCGCTGGCCACCGGGATGATCGGACGTCCGGAATGCGACGCGAGAAAGAGGATTCCGTCCTTCAGTTGCCGTCGCGGCCCGCGCGGTCCGTCCGGTGTGATGAAGACGTGGCTGTGCTGGATTACCTCAAACAACTGCCGGACGGCCTGGGCGCCACCATGATTGCGTGACCCGCGAACCGATCGAATTCCGCAATGCCGCATGGCTTCGACCAGGAATGATCCATCCTGATGGCGGCTCACCAGAGCACACACCGAATTCACGTGGCGAAACGGATCGCCGACCATGATTGGGATGACGATCGCATCGTGCCAAACCGAAAACAGACAGGGGTCGGGCGAGCGCCGAAAAGGCGTCATGTCCGGACGGGAACTGCGGAAGTCGACGCGAACGGTGCAACCGACGACCCGCAGCAGGGACACAACCACGTAGCCAATCAGCTTGGTGAGGAATGGACTGCGAATTTTCATGGTGATCGAGTCGCGTTGCGAAGGCGAGTGGCGATCTGGACGGAGCGGCCGAATCAACTGTTGTCCGGCTTCATGCCGGGGGCGGTTCCCGTCGGGCGCAGGTGCGACTTTCCGGACACGCCGCGTTGTCGAACATCGCGCAGGGCGGTGAATGGAATGACGTCCGCATCGCCATCGATTTCGTCCGACTCGGATGGTCCCCCGTCGTCATGCACGATCCGGTTCTCGAACTCCGTCGTCGTCTGTTCGACCTGGACTTGATACAGCCGCCGATAAGTCGGACACGATTGCAGCAATTCCGCGTGCGGACCGAGCGCGATCAACCGCCCCTGGTCCATCACCGCGACGCGAGTCACCAGCTTGAGGAGTCCCTGCGTCATCGAATGTGTAATGAGAAACGTGATGCGGTTGGAGACGAACGATTCGAGCGATTCGAAGATCAACTGCTCACTTTGGGCGTCGATGGCACTGGTGGCTTCGTCGAGGATCAGCACACCGGGGTCGCGCAGCATGGCCCGGGCGAACGCGATGCGTTGCCGCTGTCCGCCGGAAAGCCGCGAGCCGCGTTCCCCGACGCGAGTGTCGAGTCCTTCGGGAAGCTGGGGGAGAAACTGCGAAACGTGCGCCCGTTCCGCGGCCTGTTCCACATGGTGGCGGGTCGCCGTCGGATGACCGTAGCGAATGTTTTCGAGGATCGTGTCGTCGAACAGCAGCGTCTCCTGCGGCACGACGGCGATTCGGGAACGCAGTTCGTCCAACCGGCAATCACGAACGTCCACGCCATCCAGAAACAGTCCACCCCGATCGGGATCGAAATAGCGTGGCAGCAGGTTGAGCAACGTGGATTTTCCCGATCCGTTTTCGCCGACGACCGCGATCACGTCACCCGTGGTGGCTTTCAGATTGACGCTGTCGAGTGCGGCCGGTCGGGCATGGCCATCGGCCAGGTACGTGAAACCAACTCCGCGAAACTCGATTTGCGAAATCTTTGCGGGGAGCGCCTTGGGTTCGGTCGGCTCGGCGACTTTCGATTCCCGGTCCATCAATTCGAAGATGCGATCGGCGGTGGCCGTGGCGCGCTTGAGTTTGCTGAACACACTCGACAGCTTTCGTACAGGGTCTGTGACTCCGGCGAGCAGGGCGTACAGCACCGACAGTTCGGCAATATCCATTTCCGAGGCGGCGAGTTTGATCTCCCAGATGGTCGTGGTCTGTCGCAAGACCAGGTACGCCCCCGGGAGGACGGCGATGAAGACGGCGCACATCCCCAACAATTCCGTCGTGGGACTGGTGATGGCGTCCAGCAGGACGATCTTCATCGACTTTTGGAAATACGTCTTGTTTTCATGGTGGTGCTGACGGCGGTGTCGTTGTCCACCGTTGAAGGCGATCACGACTTTGAGAGAATCGAACGTTTCTTCCAGAACCTTGTAGATGCGGGACATGCTTTCCATCGAGCGGTGGCTGGCTTTTTTAAGAGTGCGGCCGATGCGATGAAAAATGAACAACGCCAGCGGAACGAAGAGCAGCGACAGCAGTGTCAGTCGCCAGTTCACCCAGAACGCGAAACCGACACAGGCGGCCGCCTTGAGCGGTTCGCGGACGATCTTCCCGCCCAGCAGCGACAGGCCACTCGCCAGCGTTTCCATGTCGAACGTGAACCGCGACATCAATTCCGGTGTCCCCTGCCGGGAGAGGGTTTGGTAATCCAACTGGAGCACGCGCCGAAAGCACGCCTTGCGCACGCCCATCACCGTGAGTTGCACGACGCTACCGACCAGTGTTTCCTCGGCAAGCATGCACGCAGCCTTCACGACGGTCGCCATCAGGAGCAGCCCGAGCAGCACGGCCAGCGTGTTGAACTTGTCTTCCGGCACCAGCGGCACCACGCGGTACTGAATCCAACGAAACCGTCCCAGACTCAGCGTTGTGGCTGAGAGCTTTGCTTCCAGTCGCGACTTGCGGGCCAGCAGGTGCGATTTGTCCTTCTCGCGAGCCGTTCTTAACTCGTCATCCATTTTGACGAGCTGCTCTCCGTAATGCTGTTCCTCGGTCTCGAGATTTTGAATCTGATTGTGGACGTAACCAGAGATGCTTTCATCTTCGATCAGAACTTTGACCGCCGGAAAGACAATCGACAGATTGGCACCCCAGAACAGAGCGACCAAACCCGCGAAAAAGAACGACAAGAAGAGCTTGTGCCGGGACGGCCAGAGATAGGGAAGGATGCGCTGAAAGCTGTTCACGGGGGAATCCATTCCTTCGCGGAGGCTTTTCGAGGGTGAGTCCACTTCGCAGTGAGATGCCGCGACGAGGTCGTGAGACGACCGTCCCGGCACCGCTTGCGCCGGGGGGCGGTATCTATCAGAAAGCCAGATTTGCCCGCAAGATCAGACGCGGGCGCAGATCGATTCTGGAAAGCGCCGGATCAACCGTCGCGCAGGGACTGCTCAAGTTGTGACAGTTTGGTGTGCAGAGTGCCGATTTCAGCGGTCGACAATGGCATGTCACCGAATCGGACGCGGTAGTACAGGTCGCACAGGTCGGCGGGAAACGTGTTCAGCCCCGACGGTCGC
>JACRIH010000013.1 GCA_016235885.1 Planctomycetales bacterium
GAGCTTCACGGTCGGGGACGTGGAGACAGCGGCGGCCAGTTTGACGGTCAGCGGCAGTTCGTCGGACACGACGCTCGTCCCCAACGCGAACATCGTGTTCGGCGGGAGCGGGGCCAATCGGACGGTGACGGTCACACCGGCGGCCAACCTGATCGGCAGCGTCACGATCACGGTCACGGTCACGGACGCCAACAGCGGCACGGTGACCGACACCTTTGTGCTGATGGTCACCGCGGCCAACGATCCACCGACGATCAGCAACATCGCCGATCAGACGGTGAACGAAGACACACCGACGGGTGCCGTGAGCTTCACGGTCGGGGACGTGGAGACAGCGGCGGCCAGTTTGACGGTCAGCGGCAGTTCGTCGGACACGACGCTCGTCCCCAACGCGAACATCGTGTTCGGCGGGAGCGGAACCAATCGGACGGTGACGGTCACACCGGCGGCCAACCTGTTCGGCACCGCCACGATCACGGTCACGGTCACGGACGCCAACAGCGGCACGGCGACCGACACCTTTGTGCTGTCGGTCAACGCGGCCAACGATCCTCCGACGATTTCGACCTTTCCCGACGTGACCACTCTCGAAGATATGTCTCCGGCCACGATCGCCTTCACCATTGGCGACGACTCCACGCCGACAACCGATATGACGGTGACCGTCACGTCGTCGAACACAGCCGTCGTTCCGCACGGGAACAGTGCCATCGGCGGCAGCGGTCCAGATCGAACGCTCACTCTGACACTCCTTCCGAATGCCCACGGGGTCACCACACTCACGCTCACCGCGAGTGACGGGTCGCTGACAACCAACACGTCGTTCGTGCTGACCGTGACGCCCGTCAACGATTCGCCATCATTGACTGCCACCGCAGATCAGACGATCAACGAAGACTCGGCGACCGCGTCCGTGTCAATTATCGTGGCCGACGACGAAACGCAGGTCGCCAATCTCGTGCTCTCGGCGACGTCGTCCAATCCTGTACTCGTCCCCAATGGCAACATCGTTTTGGGCGGCAGCAATTCGTTCCGTACCGTGAAGGTTACTCCCACGGAGAACCAATCCGGCGTGGCAACGATCACCGTCACCGTCAGCGACGGTTCGGCAACGACGAGTGATGCATTTGACGTGACGGCGATTGCCGTCGATGACGCCCCGGTGTGGCAGACGACCGGCAGCCAAACCACCGGCGAGGGGCTGCAACTCAGCTTCGTGGTTGTGGCGACCGACATCGACACGGCGGCCGGGCAGCTCGTTTACTCCGCCAGCGGCCTCCCCGCCGGAGCCACATTCGACACCGCTTCGCACACGTTCACGTGGCTGCCTGTCAACGGACAGGGACCGGCGGACTATTCCGTGACGTTCGCGGTGACCGACGGTACGACTTCGATACCGCAAATCGTCTCGATCCACGTCAACGACACGCTGAAGAAAATGCACCGCGCTTTCAATCCGCATGTCGATTTCCATTTCTTCACACTGTCAGTGTCTCAGTTCTCGAACGCTGTCAACCAGGGCTGGCGCGATGAAACGACCGGCCAGGCGACGTTCGCCCTGTTCGAGACCCCGACGCCCAACGCCCAGCCGCTCTTCCGGCTGTACAACCTCCAAAAGGGAAACCACTATTACACACCCAACGCGGCGGAACGGGATTACCTCGTGTCACTCGTACCGCCGAATCACCCACAGTTTGGTACGGTCGGCTGGCGGGACGAAGGGATCGAAGGCTACGTCCTCACCGCGCCGGCACCGGGGGCCACACAACTCTACCGGCTGTACAACCGCACGTCGGGGGTGCATCTCTTCACGCACGATGCCGCGAATATGAATCTCATTTTGACGCTGTTCCCGCAGAGTTGGGAACGGCACGCGGACCTGGGATACGGCTTTGTCGTGGCGGCTTCGGTGTCGTCGGCTCCACAGCAAGCGGAAAGCCATCGCGCACCGACGCTCAGCCTCGAAATGCCGGAATCATTTTCCCCGCGTTTCGGCATCGAGCAGACGTGGCCGCCGGACCCGCGAGGACCAGATCAACGTGGCTTGGAGGACAACCCTCCGCTTGACCGTCCGAGATTCCTCACGTCGCGACCGCAGACATCCGACGTTGCACATCACACATTGCCGCGTATGCTGGAACCGCACGGCAGCGGCCGGCGCGATGCCGATCAACAGGAGCGGCTGGCCCATTGGGATCGGGTTTGGGAACTGATCGCGAACGAGCGAACGAGTGTGTTTGACAAGATTGAGGTGTGAGGAATGGTTTCCGATTTACGTAACCTCCCCGGCCCCCCCTTCACAAGGGAGGGAGACGCATGGGGGGCACCCGACGCCGAAGCATGGCAAGTTTTGATTGGCTATCCACGGCGATTTCAATCAGCAGGCATCACACCACTCGGAAACGGCGGCGGGTTCAGTGGTGCGCGGCTATGGCGAGTAGAGGTACCGGCCGGATCGTTCTGCTTGCGAGCCGTCTCGGCGGCGATGTGGGAGGTGTCGCGATTGCGGGGGCTGCACCGGTTGCTGAAGCACGTGTTCAACGCCGGCGTGACGGCGGTGTCGGTACCGGTCGCGGCCGAGTCGGGCGCGACCGTTGTCGAACTTGGCGGCCATCTCTGGCAACTCGAACCGTGGCTCCCCGGCGTCTCGGATTTTGATCGGCATCCGACGGATGATCGGCTGACAGCGGCGATGGTCTGCCTGGCACGCTGGCATCGCGCGGCCGAGCGGTTTGAAGCGACGGACAGCGAGCGTCCGTGGTTCGCGAAAGCGGCGGCGGCTCCGTCGCCGGCCGTCATCGAACGGCGACAACGCATTCGCGAGTGGTCGGCCGCGCGGTGCGATGACGTGGAGCGGCGGCTCGCGAATCTCGACTGGCCCGACTTCCGCGCGTTGGGACAGCGGCTGTTGCAACTGTTTCGCGTGCATGCCGAGCCGGTGGCAAGAGACCTCGAAATTGCCCGCGACATCGCCGTGCCGCTGCAACCGTGCCTGCGAGACATCTGGCACGATCACGTGTTGTTCACGGGCAACGAAGTGACCGGGCTGATCGACGCGAACGCCTGCCGCACCGAATCGGTGGCCGCGGACATCGCGCGATTGCTCGGCAGCCTAGTGGCCGACGACCGCCTGCGCTGGCGATTCGCGATCGACGTCTACCACAGCGTCCGACCACTGTCGCTGTCTGAACTGGGACTGATCGAAATCCTCGACCACAGCGGCGTGCTGTTGAACGGTCTGACGTGGCTGGAATGGATCTGTCTCGATCATCGCCCGTTCGAGGATTCCGATCGCCCCCGAATCGAAAACCGGCTGGCGGGGCACGTCCGGCGACTGGAGCGACTGGGCGATGCGAGCACGACTAGAGCCGTTTGCAAGTCTTAAAATTTTGGGTTCATGTGAGTGAGCGGCAAGGCGCTAGCCGCCGGTGATTCTGCATGTTGTGATCGCCCTGCGGGGCGGCCACAACATGTCCCGCCACGGAGTGTCGGGACCACATTTATTCAACAGGCTCTCGCGAGTTCGGCTACTGCGATTCGGAGCCAAGCGATCACGACTTCTCGCCTTCGGCGTACTCAAACGTGTACGAGGAAGTCTCCGGAGTGGCGGTCTCGGCCACCGCGGCCGCGGGTTTGTCTGACACGCCGTCCGCATGCCATGCCTCAGCGGCGGGGGAATGTTCCGCAACGGCCATCGCCCGTCGGGCGCGGAAATACGCCAGAACCAAGTCTCCCGCAACGAACAGAGCCAAACCCAGCGGCAGGATCGACACCTTCGAAAGCTTCGGCGAGTCAGCGAACACGTAGTCCATGCCCGCGGCCACGGCGACTGCACCGGCCACAAAACTGCACTTGATTCCCAGCTCCGACTTCGTCTTCTTCCACGAATGCTGGGCGATCGCCGTCCGGGCCGAATAGTTCGCGAGGTCGCGCAACGTGCCAAGCTCCGCACGAATCTCGGTCGAATCCGGCCGGTGCTTCGCCACGTGTTCCACGGTCTTGCGGATCGACTGGTCGAGGTCATCAATGTCCGCGAGGATTTTCTCCTCCAAGTCCGGCGTTGACGACGCGACACCCGAATCGACATTTCCTGCCGACAGGACACTTTCCGGCGACTCGGTTTCCGCCCAGTCTTCCTGCCCAGCCACTGACTTGGACTCCCCGGATTCGCTTCGCAGCCGGGCCAACAGGTCGTGGATGTACGTTTGCATATTGCCGTCTTTGTGTGACGGATCGTTCCCATCCTGCGTGCCGTCGGCAACATCGTTCACGCTCTGCGTGACTGCTCGATCATGCCCCGCGTCGATCTCGTGGTCATTGGCAGCCGTCACGGTATCGGGAGAAACACGCGATCCCTCGTCGAGTCCCAATCCCAGAAGTTCATCGAGCATCCAACCTTCGTTGTCCGTTGGGTTACCCGACGACGGACCTGCAATCCTGTGATCGCCAATCGCTGATTGCGAGCGATCCGTCGCCGTTCTCGCAACGGCGGTTGCCGGCTGATTCTCGACAGCGGTCACGGCCTCCGGTGCCTGCGCCAGAAGTTGCTGACTCTCCTCGAACATTTCCGTCCACGCCTTCACTTCGGCCTCGAACGTTGCGCGTTCGGCCGCGAATTCTGCGCGCTCAGCCTGCAATCGCGACAGCTCCGCGTCCAATCGCTGCCGCTCGGCCGTCACGGATTCATGGTCCACGACGGGCCGCGATTCCGCGGTCTCCAACCGTTCACGCTCCGCCCGCAGCCGTTGCTGCTCGATGTGAAACGCCTGGCGATCGGCCTCCAGCCGGGTCAGTTCATCGCGCAGGCGTGCGTGCTCGGTTTGCAACGTTGCCGTGTCGCCATCGAGTTGTTGTCGTTGTTCGTCCAGCAACTTCACCAGCGTCTGCAACGATTCTTCCTGCTCGCGACAATCCTCCTGACGACGGACCAGCTCCTCGGCCTGACGCCGCACGGCCTCCTGATCGTGCTGGACCCGATCCGGCGTCAGCGGGACCGGCTGCCGTTTCTCGTCGAGTTCCTGTCGATCTCGCTCCAAGCCGCGCCGCTCGGCTTCGATCTCGCACCGCAACGACGTCTCGCGTTCTTGCAATGCCTGTTCGCGTGACTCGACCTCCTGCCGTCGAGATTCCAACTGCTGTTGCTGCTCGGTCAATTCGACCGAGCGGGACGAGACGGCCTGGCGTTCGATGTCGAACCCCTGCTGCCAGTCATCCTTTCGGACGTTGAGTTCGCGTTCGATCTGCCGCAGGTTTTGTTCTTGAGCCGCCAGTTGTGCCGACTTGCGGACGAATTCCGCTTCGCGGACATCGAGACTGTGCTGCCGCGTGGTCAGTTCGGACAGGCGCGTTTCGACCGCGCTGGCCACTTCCGCGGCTTGAGCCTGTTGCTCGGAGGCCAGTCGTTCGCGCTCGTCGAACTCCGCCCGCTGTCGATCCAATTCCGCCTGCCGCACTTCCAGGCTGTGCGAACCTTCAGCGAGACGCTGGTGCCGCGATTCGATTTCGTCCTGCGTGGCGGCGGCATCGTTGGACCATTCCTCGCGCAGCCTGGCCAGATCGCGCTCGGCCTGTTCGGCCGCCTGACGGCGAGCGACGAGTTCCTGCTCGCGGCTCGCGGCATCGTCCGCGGCCTGCGCGATCCGTTTCCGTTCGGCATCGAGTTCCTGTCGGGTCGCGTCGAGCTGCTGCCGATCTGTCGCAAGCTGGTCGCGTTCTGTCCCGATCTGTTGTCGCTCGATTTCGAGCTGCCGCCGTTCGGCATCGACCTGCGCGGACCATTCGTCTCGCGACAAGCTCCGCTCGCGCTCGGCCGCTTCGAATAATTGTTGACGCTCGGCAAGCTGCTGCTCGCCCTGAGCCAGTGCCGACTGCTCGACCGCACACCGCTGACGGTCGGTCTCCAATTGTTGCCGATCCGCATCGAGTTGCTGTCGCGTGGCGACCAGTTCCCGGTTCGAAGCGTCCGACCGGGCCGACCACTCGTCGCGGACGCGTGCCAACTCCTGCTCCGCCCGTTCGAGTGCTGAGCGTTGTTCCGCGAGCTGCTGTTCCAAGCGGGCAGCGGCGGCACTGCGATCCGCCAATTGCTGCTGTGCCGACTCGGCTTCGCGTCGCTGCTCCGAGACCTCGGCCAGACGCTGACTGAGCGTCGTCAGCGACAATTGCAGCGCTTGCTCTCGGTCGGCAAGACGCGCCTCGGCCTGTTGAACTTCCACCTGACGGCGGTCCAGGTCGGCCGCGCGACCGTCGAGTTCCTGCTGCCACGTGGTCAACGCTGCGGTTCGCTCTCCCAACTCACGCTGGCTGGACTGCTGCGCGGCCTCGACTGCGTCACGTTGCTTGGCCAGGCCCTGTTCGAGTCGCACCAACTCGTCCTGCTGCGTGGCGAGTTGCTGTTCGCGGCCGTTCTGTTCCTCCCGCCGGGACTCGGCGTCGAGTTCTTGTTGCTGGACTTGTTCGACTCGTTCCGTCAGCTCGCGAAACGCATTCTCGACGCTGGCCTGCAAGTTGCGGACCGCGGCGTCTCGCTGGTTGAGCGACTCGGTGGCGGTTGCGAGTGTGGCCGATTCCTCCGCGAGACGTCTCTCGCACGCGGCCGTCTCGGCGGCCAATCGGTCGAGTTCACACGCGCGGTCTTCCAAGTGGCGACCGACCTGCTCGAATTGTCGAGTCTGCGTAGCCAGGTTTTCATTCAACACCGCGATGCGCGCCAGAGCGTCCTCGCGTTCGCGCCCCGCTTGCTCGATCCGCGAATTCAATTCTGCTTCTCGCTGACCGAGCGTGCGCTCTCGCGCGACGAGCTGGCGCAAACGGGTTGCCAATTCCTGATCGTCTGGCAGAGTCCGCTGCGATGCACCGGCGGGCGGTTCGACCCGTGGGACTTTCACCGTGGAGATGGTCGGCGACCGAAACATGTCGACCACCGACGCGGGGAGAATGCCTTCGGCAACCGCCCGTCGCACGGAATGGGCCAGAGTTGGCGACTGGTCAGAATCATCGAGTGTCACAGGCTTCCGAACATTTGCGGCAACAGGCGATCCGCCCGCCTCCACATCAGGTTTCCTCACGGTCGTCGGCGAGAACTGCGGCGCGACTCGGGGTGCGTCGTTCGACTCAGCTTCGCTTGCGTGCTGGCCCGGCACGTATTGCACGAGTTCTTCCGGAGTCGCGTAGCGGACCGTCAATTCCACCGGACCGAACGCCAGCCGGTCGCCAGCTCGCAGTTCCGTTTCACGCACCGGCAGGTCCATCACCCACGTGCGCTGGTCCCACGCCGTCAGGATCGCCCGATTCTTTCCCGACAAGATCACGGCGTGATGGTCGGCGACTCCCTGCACGGCAATCCGCAAATGGCAGTCCGGCGCGGAACCGATCACGCATCGGGAACCATCGAGTACCACCGGTGTGACGGACACGTATCGGTGCCGTGGCACAAGAATGAGGTACTGCCGTGTCGGATCCCAGTGCCCGGTCGATCGCTGATCGACCGGTGGTGACGACAGTCGTGTGTCGGGCGCGGTGGCGGTGGCCGCGGCGTGCGGACGCGGGGCAGGATGCCGAACGATTGCGGAAGGGGCGGTGGTCACAGACACGAGAGACTCCTGACGGCTCGAGGCGTTCGACACTGACCTGGGCCTGATGCTTTCCGACAACAAATCGTCAGACGCACCGCCCCCGAAGGGCGCAGTGTTCGGTCATGGGAATATGCCCCGGAATTGCGAGGCCGTCAAAAACGGAACGGCCTGCCGAGCCGGATTGCCTTCACCCGACGGAGAGGTTTGCCGTGTTTCCGCGATGCAACGCGCCGTCAGAATCGGCGGGATGTGAAGAACCACTCTGATCCGCGTGACGCGACCGAAAGCAGGCTTTGAATTGCGTCCACATGTTGGCGGATTTCAATCCGACACAACAAACAAAGCCCCGGCTCCAAATAGAAGCCGGGGCTTTTGAACAGGCACTGAACCGCCTACTTTCGCGGAGCCGGCTTGTCTTCCGATCCCTTGACCGCACGACGCAATTCGGCCACTTCATCTCGTAGACGATTGATTTCCTCACGAAGTTCCTTGAGCACTGGGCCGAGTTCGTGTGACGTGGCACCCGGCTTCTCAAATCCCTTCTCCGTCAGCTTTTTCCGGAGTTCCACGTTCCCCGCATCTTTGATTTGCTGTTCCAGTCGGTTGGCATCTTCATGACGCCCCTCGGCGCGAAGTTTGGCCAATTCCTTGTGCGCTAACTGCAGCTTCTCTTTCTCTTCCGGAGACACACCTCCCTTGGTTGCCGGTGGGGCTTTCGCCAAATGCTGAGCCAATTCCTTGGCAACTCCGGTCAGCTTCTCGGCCTCTTCTTTCCGGCCGGCTTTGCGAAGCTCGGCAATTTGGTTCTCAATCGCTTTGAGTTTGTTTTGGACTTCGGCCGCACCTTCGGCCCCCTTCTTACCGCCATCCGATTTTTCTGGAGTCTTCTTGAGCGGCAGTTCCTTGCCCTCGCCACCTTTACCTTTTTCCTTACCGCCGACGAGTTCCCGCAGTCGGGCGTTCTCGGCTTCCAGATCTTTCAGACGCCCCCGCAATTCGTCCGAGGCTTCCGCCGGCTTCTCACCCTTAATCTCACGGCGCCCTTCGAGATGCCCCTGCAACTCTTTGAATTCACGAGTCAGCTTCTCGGCTTGGTCGAGCTTGCCCGCCGCTCGCAGTTCATCGATCTCGCGTTCCAGATTGACCAGCCGCTCCTTCGCCTCCGCCTGCCCCACTCCACGTTTGCCCCCTTCGCGAGTTTCCTTTTCAATGCGGGCTTCCTTCCCTGGCTTCTCTTTCTGTGCGACCACTTTGACGACCGGCGACTCGGGCGACTCGGCGGCTTGGGCCGACAGTTCCACGGAACCGAACACGCTGACGAGAGTCACGGCTGCCAACGAGTGCCACCATGATTGTCGGATGACGAGTGCCATTGGATCTCCTTTCAGAATTGTTTGAAGACGGAACCGCGCGGGCGAACACCAGCAATCATAAACCGGTGGACTTCAACGGCCGCATCGTAGTCGCCGCCGCCGGAAGATGGCAACCACCGGTTCGCGATTCATCCCCGCAGCTTTGCCACGGCGGAGGCCAATGTTGCGCCCAGTTTTTCCACGGTGGCTTGCTGCCTGATTTCCTTGAGCGAACCGTCGGCGGCAAAGGCTTCGTGCGCCTTCGAGATCGCGGTTTGATCGGGCAGGACAATCACGCCGATGTTGCCGAGGATTGCCCGCAGGTGGACCAGTCCACGCAGACCGCCGAGCGCCCCCGGCGAAGCGCTCAGCACCACAGCGACCTTGCCCGCGAATGCGACGAGCGGCGGTTCACCGGGCGACGGGCGCGAGACCCAATCAATCGTGTTCTTGAGGACCGCCGTGATCGAACTGTTGTACTCCGGCGACGCGATCAGCAAGCCGTCATGCTCGACGAACAGTTGCTTGAGCCGACGGGCATTCTCCGGTGCTCCGGATTCGCGCTCCAGGTCTTCATCGAACACCGGCAGCGGATAATCCTTGAGGTCGATCACCGTGACTTCGGCCCCCGCGGTGCGTGCTCCCTGCGCGGCGATCCGCACGAGTTGCTTGTTGAACGAATCGCGCCGGAGGCTGCCGGCGAACGCCAGGATGCGAGGTTGTTTCGGCATGAAGACTCCTTGAGAATGACGAGTGACTGGGGACGTTGCTCACGCAAGGTCGAACAGCATGATTTCCGCCGGCGAGGTGGCCTGAAGTTTCAGTTGCGATTCGTCGCTCACAGCCGCACCGTCTCCGGCCACGAGCGAAAAACCTTGCAAAGCCACCTCGCCGCGCAGCACTTGCAACCAGGCGTGCCGGTTCGGGGCGAGTTCGTGCTCCGCCGCCTGACTTCGATCGAGTGTCACAAGCCAGATGCGGGCGTTCTGGTGGATGGTCAACGAGTCATCGCGCCCGTCGGGCGATGCGACGAGCCGCCAGTGTCCCCGCCCTTCATCGGGAGGCAGAGTTCGCTGTTCGTAGCCGGGTGGGAGTCCCTCGCGATCCGGGTCCAGCCAGATTTGATAGAGATGTGTGGGATCGGTCGCCGACGGATTGAACTCGCTGTGCCGGATGCCAGTGCCAGCCGTCATGCGTTGCAATTCGCCAGGTTTCAGAATCGAACCGTTCCCGAGGCTGTCGCGATGTTCGAGCGCCCCTTCGAGGACGTACGTGACGATTTCCATGTTCCGATGCCCGTGCATTCCGAAGCCCTGTCCGGGTTGCACTCGATCTTCGTTCATCACCCGCAACGCCCGAAAGTTCGTGTGCGCTGAGTCGTGGTAGTCTCCGAATGAAAAGGTGTGCCAAGTGTCGAGCCAACCGTGATCGGCGTGGCCTCGGTCCCCGCCGCGGCGAATTCGAATCATGAGACGCTCCTCCTCGTGACTAAGTGAATCTGCGGAAAAAAGTAGACGGGTCACTCCGTGACCCGAACTTCCGATCACGGAGTGACCGGTCTATTTTCGCCACAGCGGCGAGTATCTTGGGTTCGTCAGTCGATTTCCAGACTGGACCAATCAAGCAACCGAGCCAACAAAGTTTCCAGTCCCCCTCTCCCCTTTGGGGAGAGGGGTTAGGGGTGAGGGGCGGTCCAAGCGTCTCTGTGCGCGAGTCCATGATGCGGGCCACTCGCGATGAGCCGTTGTCGCATGGCAACAAGTCCCGTTCGCGTCGTCTCATGGCTGGCAACTCACCACACGCTGTGTTAATAATGCGGTCCGGAATTTCACCCCGACGAATCGAATTCGAGACGTGGAACAATCATGGAAGCTCTGTTGGAAGCCCTGTCGCAGTTTCTGTCCGGCACCGGTTCCCTGCTGACCGCCCTCGCCGGCATCGTGTTGCCGTGGACGCCGCTGGCCTGTTGGATTGCGTTCTGGATGTTCGGCGTGAACTGGATCAAACTCCGTGAGACGTTGTCGGCCGGAGGCTGGATCGGCGTGCTGCTGATCTCCGCAGTCGCCGTCTTGATCTGGGGCAACATCGCCCCGCCGGACGACGGATACCACACCGTGTTCGGTCTGACGGTGACCAATTTCGTCGGCAAGACGGTCTACGTGTCAGCCCTCGTCTGCATCATGTTCCTCGCCGGCTCGCTGCAACTGAGCGGCTGCTGCGCGAACTGCTGCCAGTTCGAGGAACTGGTGCAGGTGGAGGAATCGCACGGGAATGATCAGAGCCATGACCACGGGCATGACGATCACGGTGGTAGTCACCACTGAATAACCCGATTAGCTGCAGTGTCCCCGGATCGAATCACGGGGAAGCCGAACCTTCTTTCCGAGGCCAGCCATGAGCACATTGCACATCGTGCAAGGTGGCGTCGAGAACGGCGACAAGGCATGGATCGAGCGGGCCGCACGTGACAACTTGAGCACACCACGGTGGGTTGCTCCAAAGTCCGCGCAAATCGGTGATGAGGTCGTGATCTATGTTGGAGGTTTCGGCTTCTTCGCAACAGGTCGAATTACGTCCCAATCGAAACCAAGAACCGATTGGGTTAACCGATATGGTGCTGGAGTCGATTCCATCAGGCTCATCGAGCCTGCTATTTCAATCGCGGCAATTCAACGACACCTTCCAGAATTGACCTGGGCAAAGTATCCACGGAGCATCACAACTCCGGCACCAGACGTCGCTGCCAAGATTAGAACGCTGGTTAGCGAACGCCGAAAGGGAGGTATTCTCGATCTCGATGACGAGGCACTGGAAGCCGCAAACATCGACGAGTTGCGTCGCGTTGCTCTTCTGAAAGCACAGCCGTCAGCGACGAAATCGCAGCAGAAAGTGATCTATCGAGCGCGTTCGTTGGCAATCCGACTCTACGTCCTGCAGCGTGCAAATGGACGCTGCGAAGGATGTACTGCTCCTGCTCCATTTCATAGGGCTGACCGAACGCCGTACCTTGAGCCACATCATACGACCCGACTTGCGGACGATGGTCCGGACCATCCAGCTCACGTGATCGCGTTGTGTCCCAACTGTCACCGAAGGGCACATCACGCGAAGGATGCTGAGGCATTCAACAATTCGCTCAAGAAGTCCTTGTCTTCTTTGGAATGCCAGTAGCGTGGGGACATTGAAAGCGTGGTCCCGAAGGGACCGAGGCATAAAGCCGTGGGCGTCAGCCCACGGAACACGGTCGGAAAAAACCAAGCCCCGAAGGGGCGACATCGAGACGTCGCCCTTTCGGGGCTTCGGATTCCCATCTCAAGCCACCGTGGGCTGACACCCACGCCTGCATGACGCGGCCTCTGCGGAGCGAAAAGTACCGCACAGCACCGCTTCCACCGATCTCGTCCCACTGCTTGACAAAGCTCCAAGTCCGCCCTGAAATGGCGGCCATGTACGAGCACCTCACGATCATCAGCGGGCGGGCGCACCCCAAGTTGGCTCAGGAGATCGCCGACTTTCTCGGGATTGAACTGGCGAAGGTCGAGATCTGGAATTTCCCGGATGGCGAAATCGGCATCAAGTTGCTGCAGAACATTCGCGGCCGGGACGTGTTCCTGTTGCAGCCGACGTGTCATCCCCCCAACGAAAACCTGATGGAGTTGCTGATCCTGATCGACGCTTGCAAGCGCGCCAGCGCCGAGCGGATCACCGTCGTGATGCCGTACTTCGCTTACGCCCGACAGGACCGCAAGGACTCGGGGCGCGTGCCGATTACGGCCAAGCTGGCGGCCAACCTGATCGTCAAGGCCGGAGCCGACCGCGTGCTCACGATGGACCTGCACGCGGCGCAGATTCAGGGCTTCTTCGACGTCCCCGTGGACCATCTCTACGCCGCCCCGATCCTCGACGAGTATTTCCTGTCGAAAAAAATCCCGCGCGATCAGATCGCGATCATCAGCCCCGATGAGGGGAGCATCAAGCGGGCACTGTCGCACCAGGAGTACCTCGGCGGCAACTTGTGCATCGTGGACAAACGCCGCTCGAGCGCGACCGAAACCAAGCAGGCCAACCTGATCGGCGGCCCGATCACCGGCAAGATCGCCCTCCTGTTCGACGACATGATCACCACCGCCGGCTCGATCGTCGGCGCGGCGAATGTCGTGAAAGAGCAAGGGGCCGCCGAAATCTACATCGGAGCCACGCACGCCATTTTCTGCGGCAATGCCACGGCCCTGCTGCGAGAAGCTCCCGTGCGCGAAGTCGTCGTCACGAACACCAACCCGCTGACCGAACAGCAAATGTTCCCCAACCTCAAGGTTGTCAGCGTCGCACCACTCTTGGGCGAAGCCATCCGGAGAATCCACCGGAATGAATCGGTCAGCTACTTGTTCGATTGACGTGCCCGATGGGACGATCGACGCAAATCCCGCCGTCTGTTGTGCGCGGGCCTTCCGCTGTGCGCGGGCCTTCCGCAGTTGTGCGCGGGTCGCGCTGTTGTGCGCGGGTCTCCCGACCCCGCACTTACAGTCCCCAAAAAAAAGCTGCCGACAATCGAATCGGCAGCTTCTGGCATCAGCGGAGAGGGGGGGATTCGAACCCCCGAGGGCTTGCACCCTACCGGTTTTCGAGACCGGCACAATCGACCACTCTGTCACCTCTCCGGTAGGTCAGACTTCCCTCCCGACCCCTCCAACGAAAAGTCAGGCTGGAAAGCCTGACCTACGGGCGGGCATGATATTGACCGGCCCCACCGTCGCCAAGGGTAGATCGCGCTGGAATTCAACGCGGACCGTCGATATGGTTTTCACCAGTTAGTCGTCAGTGACCTTGTCCTGTGGGACTGTTCGGTAGCGACCGATTACGGACCACCTCCGCGACCTCACCGCGTTTCAAAGGATGATCCATGTCGGACAGAGATCGCCCAGCGCCCGGAAGACCACGGCACCTCGTGAGGATGATGGTCGTCGGATGCCTTGCCGCGCTCGCGGCCGTCTTCTGGTTTCGGAAGAATCCCATCGGACCGGGAGACGATTTGCCGCCGCATCACGTCAGCAAGCTGTCTGCCGCCGAGAAACTGCGGTTGCTGGAGTTGAAGAACACAGGCATCGGTTACCTCGAAAACCAGAAGTTCGCGGACGCCGATGGACCACTGGCCGAAGTCGCGAGAAAACTGCCGACCGATCCACTCGGACCGCGCAACCTGGCCATCAATCGTCTCCTGGCCATTCAAGACTTGCCCGGCGATACAGGCCCGGCGCGGGAGGCCATCGAGCTTCTCAAGCAGGCCGAACCGAATTCGACGCTGACCGCGCGATTGGCTGCGCGTCTCGCAATGATTCAAGGGGATGCCGATCAACAGTTGGCGCAGCTCAAGCTCGCCACGGAACTCGCCCCGAACGACGCCGTCGCGTGGCACGAGTTATTTCAGGCGCAGAACGAGAGCTTCGCGATGCGACGCAAATACCCCGATGAGCCGCCGCCATCGGAAATGCAGGGAGCGCTGGAAAAGGCTGTCGAACTGCAACCGAACAATCTCGTGCTACTCGCCGACACCGATCACCTCTTGTCTGTGCTGGCCAGGGCCGAGAATCCAAAGACCGTCGATATTTTGACGCGGCTCCGGTCAACCCTGCCGGACCACCTCGTGGAATCAGTCCAACAGCAATCGCGAATCAACCTGCCCGAAGTGATCGACCAGATGGAGCAGGCCGCCAAAGCCGGACAATGGCAACTCGTCCAGCAGCGATCGCACGTTTTGGGAAACGTCCTCAAGCCACAACCGCTCTCAAAGAGCGACCGCAAGCGCATCTCGCCACACCTGCTGGACAATATCGTCCACGACTTTCGGTCCGATTTCTACGTCGGGCTCGACAAGCCGTCGGCCGACTCCGAGAAGCCGATTCGCGTCATCATGCAGACCACAGACTCGCTCGATCTCCAATCCAAGGGGGTTGTCCGTGACGTGCGTCTGGCGGACTTCGACCTCGACAGTCGCCTCGAACTCGTGGTGCTGCTCGACAAGGCCGTCGAAGTCTTCGGTCGGAACAAACAGGAAAGCGAGTGGGAAAGTCGGTTGCGATTGGAACTGCCGGCAGCAATGACGGGTATGATTCTGGCTGACCTCGACGACGACGTGAACGAACTGCCGCCGGGAGCAAAACCACCCGGAGCCACCTCGGTCGACGATCTGAATTCGCCGGCACAGGCCGACGCGGACCTCGAGGTGATCGTCTTCGGTCAGGAAGGCGTACTGATCTTCAGGAACACCGTCGAAGCCGCCGGACAGCGACAACTCGTCGCAGTTGAGCAAACGGGAGGGTTGGTCGAACTGCGAGACATCCGCCACGCCGTCGCTGGCGACTTCGACCACGACGGCGATCTCGACCTGATGTGCTCCACGCCGACCGGCGTTTCCCTCTGGGCCAACGTCAACAACCTGCAATTCAAGAACATCACGAGTCGTCTCGACAAATCGGTCGCGACGACGCCGGTCAAACAATTCGTGCTGGTCGATTGGGACCGCGACCTCGACACGGACGTGCTGTTCGTCGCCGAAACCGATGGCCGGATCGGATACTTCGAGAACCTCGGTTCGGGGCAGTTCCGTCGACGATGGCTTGATGAGGAACCGGTCACGACCGATGGTTCGTTGGGGTGGCCCAAACAGGCGGACTGGCTGGTGTTGCTCGACGTCGATGCCAACGCATCGTGGGATTTGTTGCTCGCGCAGGGAGACAAGCTGACTCTCTGCCGCACGGCAACGAATTCGTCGGGGGCTGTGAAGCTGATCGAAACCAAAGCGGTCGGCTCTGGCGACAAACCGTTCGCCGACGTTCGCCCGCTCGATTTCGACAACGACGGGAGCCTCGACTTTGTCGGCTGGGATGCGGGTGCTTTTGCATTCCACCGCTGGAGCGGAACCGACTTCGTCATGCACTCCGCTCAGGAACCGAAGCCGACTGACGCGGGAGATTCCTTCCGGCTGGTGGCGACGGAAATCGCGGACATCGACGCCGACGGAGACGAAGACGTGATCGTGGCCGCAACCGATCGGCTGTTCATCGTCACGAATCAAGGCGGAAACAAGAATCATTGGCTCGATGTACGACTGCGGGCACAACAAGTCAAAGCCAGCGGCATGCAGGCGACGGAGTCCGGCCGCGTCAACCATTACGGAGTCGGCAGCCTGCTCGAACTGCGAGCCGGCAAAACCTATCGCCCGCTGGTCGTGACCGGACAGACGACACATTTCGGACTGCGCGACATCGCAGCCGCAGATATCGTCCGCGTCCTGTGGACGAACGGCAACCCGCAGGCCATCATCCAACCGAAGCACGACCAGCTCGTCTACGAACGGCAGTCGCCACTCGGTTCGTGCCCATTCGTGTACACATGGACTGGCGAGCGCTTCGAGTTCCTGACCGACTGCTTGTGGGGAGCGCCGATCGGACTTCAGTTTGCCGAAGGTGTGTTCGCCCCGTCGCGAGCGTGGGAGTACCTGTTCGTCCCCGGCGACCGCCTGGCGGCGAAGGACGGTCGCTATTTGATCCAGCTCACCGAGGAACTGTGGGAGGCAACGTACCTCGACGCCGTCCAATTGATCGCGGTGGACCATCCGGCCGACGTCGAAGTTTTCTCGAACGAGAAAGTGGGACCGCCCGACCTGGCTGAGTTTCGCGTCCACACGGTTCGCGAGCGACGAGTCCCCATCGCAGCTCGCGATCAACGCGGGCGCGATATCCTCGACGTGATCCGCAACAAGGACGAACGCTTCACGCAAAGCTGGGACCACAAGCTGCGGCAGGGGTTGGTCGAGGATCATTTCCTGGAATTGGACTTGGGCAAACTCGAAAACCCGCAGCGCATCACCCTGTTCCTTACCGGCTGGATTTACCCCACCGACTCGTCGATCAACGTGTCGCTGTCACAAAACCCAACCGGCCCGCAGCCGACTCCGCCGTCGTTGTGGGTGCCAGACAAAGACGGGCAGTGGCGTCGGGCGCGGCCCTTCATGGGCTTCCCCGGCGGCAAGACGAAAACAATCGCCGTCGATCTGACCGGCCTCTTCCCGGCCAACGATCATCGCGTGCGAATCGCGACCAACATGGAGTTCCGGTGGGACGAAGCGTTCTTCACCGTGGACGAAGCCCCTGCGGAGATCAAGTTGCATCGACTGCCCGTTACTTCCGCCGACTTGCATTACCGTGGCTTTTCCACCTTGCGGCCGAACCTGACAGGCGGGCCGGACACCTACGACTACGGATCGGTCTCGTCGGCACCGGCTTGGCCGCCGATGGAAGGCAGGTTCACCCGCTTCGGCAACGTGGCCGAACTGGTTCGCAACGAGGACGACCGGCAGGTGGTGTTTGGTGCCGGCGACGAAATCACGTTGAGTTTCGCGGTGCCGGACGAACCGTTGCAGTCCGGTTGGAAACGCGACTTCCTCCTCTACAATGTCGGCTGGGACAAAGATGCCAACCTCAACACCGTGTACGGCCAGTCGTCCGAACCGCTGCCGTTCCGGTCGATGAGTGGCTATCCCTTTCGCGCCGACGAATCCTTCCCCGACACGACGGATCACCGGCGCTACCTGAACGCCTTCCAAACCCGCGAGCAGAATTGGAGCGAGTTCTGGAAGGCACTGCGGCCGTGAGGTGATGGATCGTTTATTGAGACTCAGGTTGATGTTTGCACGACGCCATCCCGCTTGTCGGGGTGGTTCCCGCGCTTCTGCGCTACGAATTCCCCAGCGCAGAAGCGCGGGAACCACCGAGATGAACTCGGTGGCGGCGCAAACATCAACCTGATATCCCAATAAACGAGTTGATGATGACCGGACGCGACAGTTCACAACCAGACCGAAGAAAGAAACCATGCTCCGACAATTTGTGGCCGCAGTCGTCTGCCTGTCCGGCGTGTGTGGCTTGGCTCAGGCGGCCGACATGCAGTACCCGCTGGCAATCGCGGCCATCGACAACGGCCCAGTGTTCATCATCGATCGCAACCTGCCCGGCGTCTGGAAGTTCGCCGATGGTAAACTGGAACCGTATTTCGAAGGCTCGAAGAAGTTCCGCACGCCCTTGAACGCCGCGCGCTGCGCGGCCATCGACCACCAGGGCCGGCTGCTCGTCGGCGACTCGGCGACTCGCGAAGTCTACCGTTTCAACGCAGAGGGCAAACCGGAACCACTCACCAAGGGAGTCAACAATGGAATTGGAACTCCGATGGCGCTGACCGTGAACAAACAAGGCGTCATCTTCGTCTGCGATCTGGAAACGCAGTGGATCTTTAAGGTGCCGGCCGAAGGAGGCGCCGCCGAGAGATTCGTCCAAGCTGGCCCGTGTCGCGGGATCACGATCGACGATCAGGACCGCTTGTGGGTCGTGTCGCATGGCAAAAACCAGATTCTCCGCATCACACCCGACGCCAAAACTGAGATCGTGCTCGACAAGTGGCCGTTCCAATTCCCACATCACATCGTGCTCGATAAGGAATTCAACGCGTACGTGGCGGACGGCTATGCCAAGGCCATCTGGAAGATCGACCCGACCGGAAAGCCGACCAAGCTCGCCGAAGGCCCGCCGCTCGACAACCCGGTGGGGATCGCGTGGCAGGGAGACAAATTGCTGGTCGTCGACCCGCGTGCCAACTCTGTGTTCGAGGTCGCCAAGGATGGCAAGCTGACGACCGTCGTATCCAGCCCGCTGCCCAAGCCGCCAGCGCCGCCTGCAAAAGCCGAGAAGCCCGCGGCGAAGGACGACAAGAAAGCAGAAAAGAAGGACAAGTAGCCGCGGAGCCAGCGAATGAACGTAGGATGGACGCCCCGTCCGTCCGAAATCCGACGGGAATGCACGGACGAGGCGTCCATGCCACGAGTGCTTCAACAGGCTGCTACCCCATCACCCGGTGCTGACAGTACCAATCGAACAGCACGCGAAACGCCGGGCAGAACTGGTCGGGATCGGCTGCCACTCGGCGGGTTACTTCGTCGAGGGGCCACGCGACCAGTTCGTCGATCTCCTGACGGTCAATGTTTGGCGGTGAATCGGTGATGGCGAGGTATAACACCGTGTGCTCGAATGACGTCTCCGGTCCGGCCGGAAATTTGGCCAGCCTCTCCAGCGGCGCGACGAATCCCAACTCCTCCTGCATCTCGCGTGGAGCCGCCTCGTCGTAGGTTTCGCCGGCTCCGAGGTGACCGGACGACGACGAGGTGAAGCACAGCGGGTACTCGTCTTTCAACGCCGACCGCTTTTGCAGCAGCAAGTCGCCACGCGAATTGAACACGAAAACATGCACCGCCCGATGCAGCAGCTTGCGGGCATGCACCTCCGACCGCGGCGCCTGACCGATCACGTCGTCCCGTTCGTTGACGATATCGAAGATTTCTTCCGGCATGGTTTGGGGTCCTTCCGATTCATTCTGTTGCGGCCGGATTGTAGTCCGCTCGCGGAGACTTGTGGTACACTCGCCGCGACTTGTTTGCCTGTGATTTTCCACGGAGCCAACTGCCTCATGCACCTGCGATTCTGTCTGCCGTTCTTTCTATTCGCTCTCGTCGTCGCCCCAACCGTTCGTGCCGCCGACGCCAAGGCGACGCGTACCGCAATGCAGGTCAAACCGCGTCCGCCCGGAAAATTCGGATTGCTCGACGGTGACCGCGTGGCGTTCATCGGCGACACGTTGGTCGAGCGGATGCAGAGCAACGACTACATCGAGACCGCGCTGACGATGCGCTACCCCGACCGAAACATCACGTTTCGCAATCTCGGTTGGAGCGGTGACACGGTGTTCGGCGATTCTCGGGCCTCCTTCGGCACGACGGCGGACGGGTTCCAGCAACTGCGCGATCGCGTGTCCGACTTCAAACCGACTGTCGTCTTCCTCGGCTACGGCGGCGGACATTCATTCGACGGCGCTGCTGGTCTGCCGAGATTCTTGCCTGGGATGGAAACGCTCGTGGTCATGCTTTCGGAAACGAAGCCCGCGATCGTCGTGCTCTCCCCAATTCGCCACGAAGACCTCGGCAGACCGCTGCCCGATCCGGTGCCGCACAACCGCAACCGTGCGTTGTACCGCGACGCTTTGCGGCAGTTCGCCGCCGCTCGCGGCTTCCCATTCGTGGACTTGTTCGATCTGCTCGGCGACGGCACGAAGACCAATCCGCCGCGCCCGCTGACCGACAACGGCATTCATCTTTCCGCGTTCGGCTACTGGCGAACCGCTGCCGCGATCGAGCGCGGACTCGAATTGTCTGAGTCGAAATGGACGGTTGAACTCGGCGACGACGGCAAACCGTCGAAATCGTCTGGCACGAAGCTCACCAATATCGAAACGACGGCGACAGGTGTGCAATTTACTGCGATTGACGACCGCTTACCTTTCCCGGCAGCACCGCCGAGATTCCGCGACGGCATCAAAGAAAGTTTGCGAACATTACACGTGCGCGGATTGCCACCGGGTGTCTATGCGGTGAAGGTCGATGATCGCCTGGTTCAAGCAGTCAAGCTCAACGACTCCGACGTCCCCGTGCTGGCCCATCTTTTTGTCGGCCCGGAATTTGTTCAAGTGGAAAAACTCCGGCAGATCGCGCTCGCCAAGAACGAACTCTTCTTCCACCGCTGGCGACCGCAAAACGAGACGTATCTGCTCGGCTTCCGCAAGCACGAGCAGGGCCAGAACGCGAGAGAGATTTCGGCGTTCGACTCGCTGATCAGCGAGCAGGAGGCGGCCATCTCCAAACTGCGGGTGCCGGTCGCTCACAAGTACGAAATAGTACGTGTCCCGTAGGTGACTCATGCCGCGTCGAGAACTCCGGAATGGGCGACAGGTTTGCGACTGGATCGAATCAGTTGCAGTTACCGTTCGACAACCAGCCAACTTGACGTTGATTGGATCAGCGGCATTGCTGTGGCACGTTACTCGCCGCGGACTGGTCGCGGAACTGCCCGAAGCCAGTATGGACGTGGACACGATCACCGACAGCGACGAGGTCGCGAGCCTGTGCTACGAATGCCTGATCGGAAGCGATTTCGAACGACAACACGGCTGGCACGTGAATCTCATGCCAGATGTCGTGTTGCGTCAGTTTCCCGAGGGCTGGCGAGCGCGTGCCACCGTGGAGATTAACGGGCGATTGACATTGACCGTCCCCGATCCCGTGGACATTCTGAAAGCCAAACTGAGCCGTGGTGATCCACGCGACAAAGCGCAGGCGACATGGGCGAGGTCGATCGGTCTGGTTCGAGAGGACTTGGAAACGGCACCATGATCGACTCGGAACTCTCCACCATGATGACCGACGAAGGTGTCTTCTACGTCGATTACGCCAAGCTGCACTACGGCCGCATGCTGTGGAGGCACTCGGCCACTCGTGAACGGCTGTTGAGACATTGGACAAGTTCTGAGCATCCCCACGCCGACCGATTTCAGAAGTGGCGTGTCGAAGTGGAACGGATTCTCGCCAGCCCCGCCGGGTCCGACCGGGAACTCGATTTGGAATTGCGACAACGGGGCCTCAGTCTGCGAGTCGTCGTCAAAGAGATTCCATCAGTGTTCGGCAGCTTCTTCTGAACCAACGCTGATTTGAATCAATACCGCCCGTTCTGTGGCTCGTCACTTCTTGGCGCGATCGGACAGCCGACGCCAAAGCTGAGCGTCGTCGCGGAGGCCATTCTTTTCTGCCAAGTCGGCCAGCGCAGCGTAACGAGGGGTTGGGTCAACTCGACACGCCCACCAGACCTTAGCCGAACATTCGGGACAGAAGTCGAGCGGACGCGAATCGCTTTCTTCCAAGTGGTTCGAGCCATTCATGCTGCACTCATATGCGGTGCAGTGCAAGATACCCAGCATGTGACCGGTCTCGTGCAACGCGACGCCGACCGTACGACGCAGGCATTGCCGATACGCTGCTTCACCCGCGTCGGGGTCGCCGAACCGGGCCAGCGACCACACGCCAACTCGTTCGTCGAGCGATGCCTGACCGAACACGAAATTCCAACCCTTTCCGGGCCAGAGGTCGGTCGCGGTCAGACCGAGCACGGCCGCCGCGTCGTCACGGCGGCGGGGTTTCAACACGTTTTGCAGCAGGTGCGACGTGAGAAGCTGCGCCTCACCGTTGTCCTTCTCGCGCCGCGCCGCCTCGGGAACTTCATCGAGCGACACGGGATCGAGCGTCTTCACGGGCAGACCGTAAAAGTCGTGCAACATTTCCGCCACCTGCCGCATGATCTTGAACTGCGTGTCCGTGAACCGGCCCAGCGGCTGCAAGTACAACATCGAGTAGCGATCGACCACGCGAGTCGGCCGCACGGCGAGATACTCGTCAAACGTCTGACCCGTTTCGACGTGCTTGTCCAACCACTCGCCCGGTTGGGACGGACGTTTGAGCGTGTGCAACGGCTGGACCTTTTTCATCAAGCCGCGGATCATGGGGTTCTGCGGATCTCGCAAAGCGGTCGTCAAGTCCGCATCGGACATGACGTCAGCACTCCACCGCCGGATCGCCAGCGTCGAGATCACAGCCGCCGTGAGGACCAATCCCCACACCATTTGCCGTCGGACAGTCAGCATCGGAGATGTTCCACTTCACGCAGCCATGAATGAGACATTTCTTCGTTTAACCCGGAGCCACCGGCGACGGTGTTAGTGTCTTGAAACCAACGACGCGCCGTCGCCGGTGGCTCCGGGTTAAAC
>JACRIH010000183.1 GCA_016235885.1 Planctomycetales bacterium
CACGGCCCACGCCAGCACTGCCTCGGCCTTTTTCATGTCGGTGATGACGGGGTGCATCAGATGCGGCACTCGTTTGTACGGGCTGAGTTCGACCATTTTGGGATCGATCATCAGCATCTTGACCTGGTCGGGCGTGCGGGTCATCAGGATCGACAGGATCAGTGTGTTGAGGCACACGCTCTTGCCCGTCCCGGTTCGGCCGGCGATTAGCAGGTGCGGCATCTTGGCCAGATCGACGACCAGCGGGCGGCCGCTGACATCCTTCCCCAGAAACATCGGAATCCGCATTTTTTCAGCCGCGTCGGCGCGATTTTCCAACAGTTCGCGGAGCCGCACCATCACCTGCTTTTCATTGGGAACCTCAACGCCGACGGTGTTCTTACCAGGAATCGGAGCCACCACACGGACGCTCGGCACACGCAGCGCGATCGCCAGATCGTCCGCCAGTCCGGTCACTTTCGAGAGCCGCAAACCGGACTCGAGTTCCAGTTCAAACTGAGTGATCACCGGCCCGGTGTCGATTTCGACCACGCGCACATTCAGTCCGAATTCCAGAAACGTCTTTTCGAGCGTCGCCGCCGCGAGGCGGGCTTTCTCGGCGAGAAACTCGAACGGAAAATCTTCCGAGTCCTCCAACAGGTTCCGTTCGGGGAGTCGGAACTCGGTCGGATCACGTTCGTCACGTTTCAGCGTCGTGCCGTTTTTGACCCAGCGCGTCCCGGTGGTGATCGGCGGGTTGACGCGAATGTGCTCGCGCGGATGGATCTCGGATTCAACGGACGGCAGTTCGTCAGGCAATTCTGTCGGTGGTACAGAATCGACCTCGATTGTTGCGGACAGATCGGGCGTCGGAAACGTTTCGGAAGCATCCGAGTCGTCGTTCATCTCGACGATTGGGGACTCAATCGCACGAGACACGACGCGCGGTGCGGCCATCCCGGCGGGCGAATGATTCACCGGTGCCGCGGCAACTTCCGGCTCTGACTCTCGAACCCGCAACGGTTCCGCAGTCGGTCGCGACTTCTTCGGCTTCACCCGACGTCCGAAACTCAACACGTGGAACAATAGATACGGACCAGCGAATACAAGGCCGACCATTCGGACAAGCGTCAGGTCGGTGGCGAGCAGCAATCCGGCGACAGCCGACGTGAGCAGCAACACCGCCGTTCCGCCCGACGACAGATGCTGATGGCACAGGTCGAGACCCCAGGCGCCGAGGTATCCACCACTCCCGACGATCGGTCCGCGAGTCCAGCCGGGAATCAACGCCTGCATCGTCACGCACAGTGAGACGAATCCCAGCAGCCAGCCGAACGCGCGAAACATCGGATCGGCAAACGTGCGGCGAGTCATCCAGCGTGCGTCCAGCACGACCATCGTCGCGAACACCAACCACGCTCCCAGCCCAAAGCCACTTCGCAGTTGATGGGCCACCCACGCTCCGGCCGATCCCGCCCAGTTCACGGCCACCATGCGGTCGGGATATACGACTCGCGCCGGAGGGTCGGCGGCGTCGTAACTGACGAGGCTCAGGCCGACGAACACCGTGGCTGCCAGCAACGTGAGTGCGAGCAGGTCGGTCTGCAATCGTTGGCGATTGAGCGACATGGTGAATCGGTCTGCGGCCAAGTTACGGAACGTCGGCAGTCGCCATCGCCCGGTGCGTGGCGGAGACGTTTCAACCCGCTTGAAACGTACCACACGGTCGCCGCCGTGTTGACAAACGGCATCATGCGAGGCAGGGATTCCGGGAAGACCGACCCTGTCGAATGGGCTGGGGAAACGGGCGAAGCTATGCGGACTGAACCGATCGGTTCGGTTGTGCCAGCGACGACATTCGTGGTGGATGCTGCCAGCGTCCGTGGCTGGCACAAGCTGCATCCGCCACGATCCCAGATTGTCCCAATGGTGATCGCCTGACGCCTAACGAATCAGCTCCAGCAATTCACGGCTGGGGTTCATTGTGCCACGGCCGTAGATGGCCCACAGACGATCTGGCAGCCCGACAAACGTGGACAGACACGGCTGCTTGTCGATCAGGCTGTCGAGCGACACCGTGCCTAATTCGACGCCGGTGGAGAGGTCCAACCATACGAGCTTCGGCCGCGACTGGCCGTTCGGTAGCGGTTCGCGTTCGGCCAGCAGCACGCGCGGCGATTGGCCGATCAGGATCGCATCGAGCAGTGCCACGGCATCGCGCTGCCACACGGTTTCGCTGGTGTTCAAATCGAGAGCTTGCAGCGTTTCACCGGTTTGTACGAGCAGTCGACCATTCGCCAGTCCGACAACGCGACGCAGTTCAGGGAACACCCGTTTCCACAGCAGCCGCCCAGATTCCGCATTCACGCAATCGACGCCGAACACGCCGGGCTGAGTGAACAGCACGCGGTGACCATCGGTGAGCGGTGCGTCGCGACTCTGTTCCCACGACGCTGAATCGACCGATGCGGGAATCCATGCCTGTCGCCGCAGCCAGACCACATCGCCGTTCGTGTCGCAACGCAGCACGCAGCCGCCCGCGGCGATCAGCAATCCGTTGTCCGTGGCGGAGGCCTGACAAGAAATCTGTCGATCCCATCCGTCGCGAAATTGCACAAGCGGCCGATGATCGCTGAATTCGCCCGTCGACAAATCCAACGTGACCAACTCGAGTTGGAGGAGTTCCTGTGGAACCGACACCGAGATGACGACTCGCAACGTGTCGTCAACCACGACGGGATCGGATACGACCGCGGCGCCGGGTTGCGTACTCCACGCCACCCGGCCGGTTTCGGCTTCGAGGCACACCAGCAGCGGACCGTCTTTCGCCAGCCTCCGGACCAACACCCGGTCGCCAATCACCAACGGACGTGAAGTGACGAGTGGCCAGCGAGACGACTTCGAGGCGTTGACATCGCCGACGTGGGTCCATTTCGGCTGACCTGACGACAGATCGAACGCAGCCACTTGCTGCCGGTTGCTGGTGATCAGCGTCGAACTCGCGATGGCCCACGCCGTTTGACGGGCGATCCAGTCCACGTTGGAACCGGGCACGCTTCCCGCTTCGTGTTGCTTCGCCTCCCACGGCAGCCGACGACCCACGTTGACCGTCGATGGCTCTGACATGGCGGTGACCGACGGTCCCTCTGAAACACTCCGCGCCGACCCCATCGGCGCGGAGCCGCCATTGCGCGCCCGGCCAAGAACGTCCGCCAGTAGTTTCTCAAAGTCGGCAGGCGAAAACACCGCGTCGTTCCAATGCACCGGTTCCACAATCGACCCCGGGACAGCTTGACCGAGAAACGCCCGCGCCAGCCGCTCGCGCGGTTGAACGGCGACGGCCAGCGATGGTTCGGACTTGGTCTCCACCTGACGATACTCGCGACTGGCTGCGGCAAACTCGCCAGCAGCGAGCGAGCGGTCGCCCAGCCATTGATGAGCCGTCGCTGCGGGGATGGACCCCGGAAACCCCATTGCCACCGCACGCACGGCCGCTTCATCGTCGTTCGCGATCGCCTCTTGCAAGCGAAGCTGGCCCAACGCGCCGAAGCGGTCAATCAAACTGCGTTGCAGGTCCGGTGTGTCGAGCAAGAGGTTGGCGATGGCACGCGGGTACGACACCAGCAGCTTCTCGTCCTGCGGATCGGGAATCAGTCCGGACAGGTCGCGGTCGAATTGTGACGACGTCGTGATGAGCCGTCCCGCATCCTCGTACGACTTCTCCGCCGACGCGGCCAGCACTTCTGACAGCGTGTTGTACGCTTCCTTGCTGAATTCCAGCACCAGTGGCTGCCGCCATGATGTGGCCAGCGGCGTGGTGTCGCGCGGACGGTTCACGTCCGGAGGCAGCCGCCGTTCGGACGTCGCGGCGACCCAATCCACGAGGTCGTGCAGCCGTCGCTGGTTGTCCGGCCAGAGATCTCCCGGACGCCCCGAGTCGTTCCAAAACCGCAGCCGGTTCGTCAAAGCCAGTGCTTCCAGCCAGCGATCGCGAGACACGAGTTGCACCAATTCGTGTCGCGCGAGCCAGGCGGGCGTGGCATCGAACCGCACCTCGCACCAGATCGGGGCGGTCAACAGCGCCGCGTGCAGCGTGGTGAATGGCCGCGTGTCTCCGGCTTGAATGAGCGACCGGGCCAGCCGTTCGTAGTGTTGCAGGAACTGCTGGCAGTCGCCGATCGACCACGTATCGGCCAGCAGCGCGGCATCGTCGAGCATTCGCAGGCGGTTGGTCAGCGGCAGCGATGACGTCACCTGATTGACGAGCACATCGTCGAGGATCGCCCGCGCGACAAGTGCCGGCGGCGCGGCGGCCAGCGTTCGGAGGGCGCAGGCGGTCTGCCACACCGTTGCCTCTGCGTCGGCCGGCCGACTGCTCCGGACAGATTCCAGCCACGCCGGCAGATTCGCCACAGCCTTTGTCACTTCGTCGGGAACGCGCTCGACGACGCCTTCATCGACCAGCGACGTCAAACCATCCAGTTCACGCACGACGCACGACCGCAGCGTAATTTCACGGCCCATCGACGACCGAGCACAAAACAGACCGACGTGTGAGTACGGCTGCGGCGTGGCGAATCGACGGGGATCGACAGCGCGGCTCCAGTGCTCGCCGTCGACGCTCGTCCAGCATTTGAGGCTCGCGGTCCCCAGGACGAGACGCAACCATGTTTGCTTCCCCGCGACCGGCGCGGGTTCCTGCGGCGCGTCGAATCGCCCCTCTCCCGCCGCATCCCCCAGCGATCGCAATCCAAATCCAACCTGCCCGGTGCGCGAGTCCCGTTGAAACGCCACCACGTGCAACGGTCGCCCCTCGGCATCACCCAGAAAAATGCCGGTCGCGGGCGTGGCGTTTTCCACGAGGCACGTGACTTCGAACAGTCCGGCTCGCGGCA
The DNA here is from genome assembly GCA_016235885.1 of Planctomycetales bacterium. Classification (GTDB taxonomy): domain Bacteria; phylum Planctomycetota; class Planctomycetia; order Planctomycetales; family Planctomycetaceae; genus JACRIH01. The sequence goes on from JACRIH010000183.1 coordinate 4,875, forward strand.
ACGGAATGGCCGCCCAGCACAGTTCGGCATCCGGTTCGGCCCGCAAGTCGACCGCATCGTCCGACCGATTTGCGAACGTGGTTTTCTCGGGCAACTTGGTGACCCAGTTGAGCGAGGCGGGTTGATCGGCACGCAGCACGACCGGTCGATCCGGGTCCGCTTCATCCGGAAACGACGGTCCACGATACATCGTGAAGCCCCGGAACATTGCCTGTCGATCGAGGTACACGTCGGTCGGTGGTTCATCCAGCGGAACGACGAGCAATCGAACGTTGCCCCGGCTGAGAATCAAAGTACCGTTTTGATGTCGCACTTCCAGCGTGCCAGACGCCGCGCGAATAAACCGGCCGTCGTCGGTCCCCGCGAACACGTACTGCGACGGCCGCGGATTCGCACCATCACGCCGCGTCACAAACGCACCCCAAGTGTGCCGCTGGTGATGGAAGTACCGCAGCGTCACTCCGTCATTGCCACTCCAAAAGTGAAGTGTCAGGCTGTCCTGACCGAAGGGAGTGAACCGCAGCACGACATCGCCTAGCCACGGGGCTTTCAACTTGACCAGCCCCTCGAAGCCAGCCGTCGTCACCTTGCCGCGCGGACCGTCGAAGATTCGCTGCCGCTCCCCCACGACCGGTTCCACCCAGCGCTGCAATTGCAAAACACCCAGACCTCGCGTACCGAAGTCCTCAAAGCAGACTTGATCGAACGGTCGGTTGATGCCGGCTCCCGGTGCGAGTTCGGGCCAGTCGCGAGATTGTTCGGCTGGGGCGGTAGGACGAGTCGGAGGCCGCACGCCGGGCGATGCGTCTCCGTCGGTCAGCGACGTCGCCGCCGATCCATTTTCATTTGTCGAAGCCGATGTCTTTCCGTCGCCCGTGTCGGATGAGTTCCGCTGACCGTCCGAGTTGCCAGACTCATTGACTTGATTCCGTTGTGCCAGGCCTGTCGCGCCCGGTGGCGACTTGGGCTCGGCAGGCGCTCGTGCGAACCAACTGATCGCGCTGACCACCATCACGACGACAGCCACCAGTCCACCGGTGAACAGCCACCAGCGTCGCGACTGATCCCCCGCGACCCGGTCGGCGGCATGCAGAATCTTCTCCGCCGAAACCTGACCGTGCCCCAACCCGTCTCCCATCCACTGCTCGAATCGCAGCGATTCGAGCAGCGCCCGTCGCAATTCGGGAGACTCCGTCGCGCGTCGCCGTAACTCCGCGATCTGTTCGGGCGCGAGTTCCTCCGGCGAGGTTTCTTCGATCAGTTGGAGGAGTTCGGAGTCGGTCATGCGTTACGTGTGCGACTGTGTTTCGATACTCCCCTCGCCCCCTTGGGGGAGAGGGGTCGGGGTGAGGGGCGGTTGGCTCTGGCGGTTCGGGAAAAGGAAAACTCCAGCCCGGAAACTCCCTGACAGGAATTCGAGTCACGGAGTGACTCGTCTACTTGAGGGAGACACGCCGAAATTGTAGCTGTGCCCCGAAGCGAAGTCTGCTGTTGCTTGCCTGCACGGTCAGGTTTAGGATGCCAGCCACGATGATTTCCGCACCGCTCCGCACCATTGTGTTACCAAGTCTCCACCGATCCGTTCGGTTCGAGGGGAATCAAAATGTTGCAACCATTGGCGCGGTGGTCGGATTGGTGTTGGCAATCGCATCGACTCTAATGGCCGATCCGCCTGCCAAAGACGTGGCGAAACTTCGCGAGCTGTCGGTGTCGTACACCAACCTCGCTGACGAGCGCTGGCAAGCGGGAGACGCGGCTGAAGCACGCTCATTGCTGGAGCAGGCGGTGCGAATCGACACCGAGTTGTGGCAGGCGGCCCCGGAGAGCGAACTGGCGCAGCGCGATCTCTCCATCTCCACCGAACGTTTGGGAGATGTCCTGCGGCAAATCAATGAACTGCCCGGTGCCCGCAAGCTGTACGAGCAGTCTCGCGACCTGCGGCAGAGGCTGGTGAATCGCCAACCGAAGCCCGATCGACAGAGCCAGCGAGATTTGTCGATCAGTCTGGAGCGGCTGGGTGTGGTGCGACGGCAGATCGGCGACTTGCCCGCCGCCGAAGCCGATTTGCAAGCGGCCCTCCGGTTGCGAAAACAGATTCTGAACGTTGATCAAACCAACGCCTCGGCGAAGCGCGAACTGTCGGTGACGATCGTGTTACTGGGCGACGTCCAAATGCAAAGCGGGAAGCTCGACGCAGCGCGGTCGTTGTACGAGCAGGCGCTGCGGCTCGATCGGGAGTTGTGGGAAGCCAGCCGAACAGACTCGACGGCAGCACGCGACTTGTCGATCTCCTACGAAAAGCTCGGTGACGTGAATCTGCGTCTGGCGGAAACGACCAACCGGCGCGAACACGCGGCGAAAGCTCGCGAGTATTTCCAGCAGTCGGTCAAGCTCCGCGATGCGGTCGTGGCGGCGTCTGGCAAGTCGACTGCCGCCCGGCAAGACCTCGCGTTGGCTCTCAATCGCGTTGGCGAAGCGAGTCTCAAACTGGAAGATTTGGCCGCGGCCCGGCAGGCGTTCGAGCTCGCGTTGCTGGTTCGTGAAGAGCTGGTGAAGTCGCACCCACCGAGCCGAATGGCACAGCGAGATTTGATCCGCTCGCACGAAAAGTTGGGGCGGCTGTGCTTGCAACTTGAGTTCACCGACAGAGCCAGAGAAAACTTCCAGCAGGCTTTGAAACTGGCCGAGAGCATTCGGAAGGAGTCGGACGACATTGAATCACAAGCCGATTGGGCCGGAGTGGCAGGTTACCTCGGCACGGCCGAGATGCAGGCGGAAGATTTCGCTGCGGCGGCCCGTTGGGTCGAGCAGGGGATTGCTGTGCTGGAACGGTTGCCAACCGATGGTTCGTCACCCTCGACCTTCCGTTACCGCGACTGGTTGGCACGTCAACGCGAGCAACTCGCCCGGTGCCGACAGGCTGAGCGTGGACTTCGTGAACTCGACTTTGTCGCAACGACCGCTGCGACGGACCCGAAGCGTGCAGCCGAATTGCTGCGAATTCGAGCGCGAGACCAGTCCCGTCGCATGGTGCCTGCGGACTCCGCAGTGTCTTTGCGCCAGGCGATGGATCGAGTGAGGGCCACCGATCAGATTCCGTTCGCCCGGTGGCTGGCCCTGGCCGCAAACGCCGTGGGTGGCCCACCCGAGAAGCTCAACCCGCCGGACGTCATCGAACGTCGAAAGTACGTCGAGCTCACAATCGAATTGCTCCGCGAAGTCCGCAAGTCGCCGGAGGGCAAAGACGCGTTGCAACGCCTCGCCAACGAAGCCGACTTCGCCGCGCTGCGATCCGATCCCGGTTTCCAAAACCTGCTGAAGGCATCGCCGTGATGGACCACCGCGCGGCGCCGTAGGCAGAACAATCCCTGTCCTGCATTGGACAGGAACTGTTCGCTGGCGGCAGAGGGTGCTTCACAGGTCATGCTAAAACGCAGCGAGCGACGCATCGGTACTCGTTTTGCTGCAAAGCTTGGTCACGGACAGTTGTTGAACGTCTACCGTAATGTCATCCTTCCCCAATCCAACGTCAACGAGTTTCGCAGGCACAAGCCATCCCAACGAGGTCTAACAATGAAGAATCACACTCTGCGGAACGGTCACGCCAAGTTGTTCGGTGGCTTGCTGCTCGTCGGATTGTCGCTGGCTAACTGGACGGTTGCGGAAGAACCGGCACCGAAGAAAGACTCGCCAGCGAAGCCGGCGTCCGAAGCGAAGACCGATGGCAAGTTGCTGCCGCTCAACCCGCAAGGGACCGTGCTGCTCGACAAGGAAGGGAAGCGAGTTCTGCTCAAGACGACCGTCGTGTTGCGCGAGGGGTTGCTGGAATTGCTGTGCTGTCTCAAGCAGACCAAGGAACACGAATCGATTCTGTCGCTCGATTCGAAGGCGTACATTGTCCATGCGGGCTTGCTGGCGCTCGGCGCTCAGCCGGGGACGCCGGTACGGTTCACGCCGAAGTACCAGCCTGCGACCGGCCAGCGCATCGATGTGTTTGTGATCTGGACCGACGAGAAGGGGAAGTCGCAGCGCGTGCCGGCTCAGCAGTGGGTGCAACGCTCGAACCGCCGCACATTCGCCGAACCACTCGCGGCGCTGCCCGCCGGGATCAAGATTCCCGACGATTCGCCGATGCGGTACGACGCGAAAGAAAAACTGCTGTTGTGGGATGGCCCGATGTTCGAGAAGGAGAAGCAGCGTCACCTGGCGCTCAGTGCCGACCCCGCGTACCGCAAGTGCGTCATGACCTACTTCGAACAGTCCAAGTTGAAACAAATGGAAGCCCATTGGATTTTCACCGGCAGCGGTTTTGCCGTCGATGAGAAGACCGGCGAGAAAGCGTACTACGCCGAGGACGGGGACGTGATCTGCGTCTCGAACTTCGCCACCGCGACGCTGGATGTGTCGGTCGAAAGCAGCGCGACCAACGCGGGCCTACTTTACGAAGCGTACACCGAACGCATCCCGCCGAAGGGGACGGCGGTGACGATTGAGTTGGTGCCGATCACGGAAAATGTCGGCGGCAAAGCCGTCAAGTAGCCCTGTCGCTCCGCGACAGGGCTACGACGCGCTCGGCTCACCGAGGATCGTTCGCAGGCGGCGCAGTGCTCGCAGGTGGCGCATGCCCGCAGCGGGAGGGGTCAGGCCGAGGAGATCGGCGACTTCGGAATTAGACAGGTGTTCGACGTGCCGCAGCAGGACGATTTCGCGGTCTTCGTCTTCCAACTGTTCGACGGCGGCGAGGAATCGCTGTTCCAATTCGCGGCGGATCGTGGCGGCGGCCGGGGTGAGTTCCTGGTCGCGGAGTTGAGCCAGCAGGTCGAGTGACGATTGGTCGGGGATCGCCGGGAGCGCCTGTTCGCGATCGAGGCTGCGTCGCGCGGCGACGCGATGATGGCGGTGCATTTCAATCACCCGGTCCATCGCGAGATGCCGCAGCCAGAGCTTGAATGGCATCTTCGGATCGCGCACGTAATCGGCGAGCCGTTGGCTGGCTTCGAGCATCACGTCCTGCACGATATCGCTGGCATCGACCCGTTGCGCCAGCTTCCGATCCATCCGCAGTTCGACCACCCGCCGCAAGGCATCACGATGCCGATCGAGCAACTGATTGACCGCGGCCGTTTCACCACGACCGGCTTGCAACAACAATTCCTGAGTCTCAATTTGCTCGGGCCACATCAGTCATCAGTTCGGAGTAGAACGATTGCGGGACGTCGGAGAAGTATCGGTTACCGATGAACGGGCGCTGATTGTGCCGCAGCACTTTTTGAACTTTGCTCCACTACCGCACGGACATGGATCGTTACGGCCAACTCGCACCTGTGGGGAGCGAGCAGATTTGAATGAGCCATTTGCAGGCCTTGCTGCCGGATCAATGCGCAGAGCTATCTTTTGAGACTTCAATCCATCAGGCATCACGACTTGTATCTGCTTTCCGCCAACGGTCGTGGTCATGTGACGGACTAACCGAGTACTGCCGGTGGACGATTTCAGTTCATACTCTCGGCAGTGAAGTTGCCCCACAGCCGAGACGGCATGTACCGCCGTCGTAACGTGAGTGATCCGATGCACAGTTCCATCAATCTGGACTCCGTGATGTGCGAGTTCCCAAGTGATGTTCAAGCATGCTTGGCCTTCAGGTGAACTCGTGACTTGTTCCCGAAATTTTGTCACCAACTTTGGTTCACGTGGAAGAAAGTGGCAAAAGACAACCTTGCTCACGTACTCCTTCAAGCTGCCATGATCTTTGCCACAGCATGTGCAGACCAACCGGCCACTCGTTCCAATTCGTTTCTGATCAATGCCGGGAATTTCAGGTTGGACTTTGATCCAGCAAATGTGCGGCGGGAACTGAAAATGAAGCCGACCAGGCTTCAGGGTTGTCCAATCTTTGGTTTTTGCCTCGTCCAATGTCAGGAGTTCGACATCTACAAGTTTTGCTTTATCAACAACTCCTTTTGTGAATCCCTTTCGAGAGACAATGATGAACTTGTCAACTTGAACGCGACACTCACCGCGATATTTCCCTAGAAGTAGGTCAAACTGCCCAATGTTGAACTTCCGGATTTCGTCTTTAGCTTCGACCGCAATTCGGATTTTGTATTGACCGAATTCGCCCTCAATAAGGACGTCTACTTCTCTCAGCGTATCCAAGCCTGGAATCTTGAACATCGCCGATGTTGTGATTTTCGCTCCCGCAGGAGCAAGAGCACTTTGAATCAAGCTGACTAACTCTTGGAACTCATTTGTTCTTTGCGGCATTCAAACACTCCGCTGCGGACTACCAGATCTCAGAATCGTGCAATGACGTTCATCCCGCCGCTCCCATGCCGAAGAAGACTTGCTTCTTGAGGAACCGGTACAGCCAGTAGTCTTCGGGGATTTCTTCGCCGGGCAGGTGGTGGCTGTTGCGGGGGGACATGGCGTTGAGTTCACCGTAGGCGTCTCGCGTCGAAAAATCCTTGGCGTTGTGACTCAGAATCAGGTCGTGGAGTTGCTGTGGTTGTTCGAGGATGACGCACCCCTTGGTCCGCTCCTTCACGAACGACTGGAAGCCGCGCAGGAATTCGCTTTCGTTGATCGTCTTGTACAGGTCGCCGTCGTTGTCGTTGATCATGTCGCGAGCGAATGACAGAGCCGGGCAGATTTCGACGCCGCCGCGGGGGTTGACGTGAAAGCCCAGACCGGTTGCGGCCGGACAAAACGCTTCGCCCTCCGCCGTCCAATACGTGTCGATGATGAAGATCGGATGCCGCTTGCGCAGCCTCAGCAGGCGGCGGCGAATCTCGACGAGTTGCTCCTTCGTGACGCAGTATTCGGTGTGCGGCTCGGCGCTCATCGGGCGGTAGACGTAGTACCAGATGTACATCGCACCGCGCTGGATGAACCATTTCACATAATCATCGGTCAGCACTTCGTCCATGTTCTGGCCGGTGATCGTGGTGGCGATCCCGAAGATGACCTTGTTCTTCTTCAGCCGGGCCATCCCTTCCTCGGCCGATTCAAACACCCCCGCGCCGCGGCGCTTGTCGTTGTTCTCCTGCATGCCGTCGAGGCTGATCAGCGGCGTGACGTTCCCCACTTCGCGAATTCGCCGGGCGTTGTTCTCGGTGAACATCATCCCGTTGGTGATGACCTGAAAGTAGCAGTCGGAGTGGCGGCGGAAGATGTCCCAGATTTTCGGGTACATCATCGGTTCGCCACCGAGCAGAGTGTAGTAATGGGCGTGCTGTTTCTTGCCCGTGTTGATGAGCGTGTCGAGCTGGTCCTCGGGCAGGTAGTAGCCAACTCCTTCCTTTTCGACCCAGCAACCGTGGCAGCGCAGATTGCACTTGTTGGTCAGCGCGACGAACATGAATGGCGGGTAGAGTTCCTTCCGCTTGAGACGCCGCTTGTACGCCGAGATGGCCCGCATCCCCTTGAACGCGCACAGGTAGGCCCCTTTCAGTGCCAGGCGCGGCGAGATTTCCGTGGCAAATCGGTAGGCAAGTCGGGGGATGACGGACATCGGTGTTTCGTGAGGATATTGAAGGTCAGAGGGTGGGAGTGACTCGGC
>JACRIH010000185.1 GCA_016235885.1 Planctomycetales bacterium
CGCTCCGCGTGCCCCGGGCATGTATGTCGCCAGCGTCACCGTCACGGCCGCCGACGGCAGCGAAGTGGGCCAGCGCGAAATCGGTTGGTCGGTCGAACCACAGACAGAAGAGTTTCGCACGCTCGCCATCAACCGCCCGCGACTGGAGCAACTCGCGAAACAGACCGGCGGCGAAGTGATTTCCTCCGACCGGCTCGATCAATTCGTGAGCAGCCTGCCGAATCGAAGGATTCCAATTATTGAAACGTGGACCTATCCACTGTGGCACCAGTCGTTCGTGTTCCTGCTGGCAATCGGCTGCCTGGTTGGCGAGTGGGGACTGCGAAGGTGGAGAGGACTGCCGTAACGTAGCCCTGTCGCTCCGCGACAGGAAAGCCGATCTCATCATGAACGTCGCTCTTCAATCAGTTTCAACCTCGCGTCCGGCAATCCTGTCGCGGAGCGCCAGGGCTACTTTGTCGCGGCCGTCGGCCGTATGAGGGGTACCACATGAATGCATTCGTCTGGCTGGCCTGCGCATTGCTCGTGGCCGATTCACCGACCGACGACTCGCGACCGAGCGTGATCGTGGTCGTCGGCGCGGAGGGGTCGGACGAATTCGGTCAGCAATTTCGGCAGTGGGCGACTCGATGGAGTGATGCGGCAAAGCGCGGGCACGCGGACATCGTTTCGATCGGACTGGATGACGTCGGGTCGGAGACGGACCGAGACAAGTTGAAGCAACGGCTCTCCGAGAGCGCGAACTCCAGTACGCAGCCGCTGTGGTTGATCCTGATCGGGCACGGCACGTTCGACGGCAAGGCCGCCAAATTCAATCTGCGTGGTCCCGATGTGGCCGCGACCGAGTTGGCCGAATGGCTCAAGCCCATCGAGCGGCCGGTCGCCATCATCAATTGCAGCAGCAGCAGCGGTCCGTTTCTGAATGAGTTGTCGGGGCCAAATCGAATCGTGATCACGGCGACGAAGAGCGGTCACGAATACAACTTCGCTCGGTTTGGCGATTTCTTGTCGGCTGCGATGACCGATCCCAAAGCGGACCTCGACAAGGACGAGCAAACGTCGTTGCTGGAGGCGTTTCTCTTGGCGTCGTCCCGCGTTCAAGAGTTCTACGCCAGCGATGGACGCTTGATGACCGAGCACGCTTTGCTCGACGACAATGGCGACCGATTGGGCACGCCAGCCGATTGGTTTCAGGGAGTGCGGGCGATCAAATCCGCAAAGAATGGAGCCACCGTCGATGGACTGCGAGCCGCTCAACTGCACCTCGTCCGCAGCCAGCGAGAAGATCAGCTTCCCGCGGCCACCCGGGTTCGCCGCGACGAGATCGAACAAGAATTGGCACAACTACGACAGCGAAAGTCGCAGCTTTCCGAAGGGGATTACCTGCGTCAGATCGAACCGCTCCTGATTGAGCTGGCCCGCCTTTACGACGCGGCACAATGACTAATGGCGTAGGACGGTGTCGGAGAGTCAGGTCTCAGCGAGATGCTACTTCTTTTCACCGGCGTAAATGCGGACGCGTTCGATCACACCTCGAAACTGCGGTTGTGCCTTTTCCAAAACGAAACTGCGCAGGTCGGCACCGATCTGAAGGCCGTCGTTTGGGTTTTTGTGAATCAAGTCAGACAGCTTTGCGGCCCCGGCGGAGTCGCCATTGATGTCGAGTTGAAGTCGCATGTCGGACGTCACGTGAACGGTCACTGTGACCCATTCGTCCGTAACCGACTTCTTCGTCGCTACGGTTTGTACTCCCGACCGCGAGCGGTATGTGAATGTCGGCCGGCCATCGGTGATCGCCAGCAAGTAGCCCAGCGATTCGCCGCCGTGAGCGAGAACAACACCGTCACCGGTGGCTCGAAATGTGACTTCGATTGTCAGGGCGCCGACGCTGGGGTCGAGGCTCACTGTGCGCGGCACGTCGATGTGGCTTTCGTCGTTGAATTCGCGTGCCTGCCTGCCATCTCGACCAGCGACCCGTTTCGCGCCGTGCGACTTTCCATGATTCTTCTGGCCGGACGCGTCGATCACTCTGTCCTGTTCGTCGCGATCAAAACTGTAGTCGAGAACCCAGCCGTTGAGCGGGGCCGCCGCCGGTGCCTTCGCTGGCGGTGCTGCAGCCTGCCTTTCATCCGCGAAGTCCGGCACGTGATACTGGACGGCCTGAGCCTGGCTGGCATACGCGGCTTCGAGCGAGCGGCGCAGTGCCGCGTGTTGCGGATCGCGAAAGATGTTTTTCGTTTCGTAGGGATCGACTCGCAGGTCGAACAGTTCGGTCCAATCGTCGTGGCCGGGGTAGGTGATGAGCTTTGCCGAATCGGTGCGCACCGCGGTCACAGTCGGTATCGGGAAGCGGCCCTCGCGGAAGTACGAATAGAACATCGCATCACGCCAAGCCGCCGGTGCCGGGTTGCCGGTCAACAGCGGTTTCCAGCTTCGACCCTGCATTTCGTTCGGGATCGGCAACCCCGCGAGATCGAGCCACGTTGGGGCCAGGTCAATGTTGAGAACGAGTTGATCGATCACCGTGCCCTTCATTCCGAGCTTCGGATACCGCAGCAACATCGGAATGCGCATCGATTCGTCGTAGGCTGAGCGCTTGTCACCGAGACCATGTTCACCGAGGTAGTAACCGTTGTCGCTGGAGTACACGACGACGGTGTTCTCGGACAGGCCGAATTGATCGAGCGTTGCCAGCAGCTTGCCGACGTTTTCGTCGACGGCTCGCAGGCCACGGAACATGCCGAGGTTTGTCTTCACGGTCGTGGCATTGGGGGCGTCCTTCGATGTGGATTTTGTTGCCGCAGCCGCCTTCTTCGTGTCGCGCCGCGCGTCATCGGCTTCACCACTCTTGTAGATGGCCGGCACGTTGAGATTCGGAACGACGCGGGCCTCTGCGTCACCGTACGATTTCTCGGTGCGTTGCGGCGGAGTGAACGGACCGTGACACGTCTTGTAACCCAACACGAGTGAAAACGGTTTGTCTTTGTTATCAGTGACGAAGCGAATCGCATAGTCGGTCGAGACATCATCCACCCAGCCCTGCGACGGAGTGCGCTCGCCATTCACTTCGATGGGGCAATCAAAATACACACCCTGCCCCACGAAGCTCGCGGAGAAATCAAAGCCGGGCCGCAAACCGCTTTGATTGCCCATGTGCCACTTGCCGACGTACCCGGTGCGGTATCCGGCCGCGCGCATCAGTGACGCGTGTGTGACACTTTGCTCCGGGAATGGCGTGTGATTGTTGACGACTCCGTTGAGATGTCCGTACCGGCCAGTCAGAAACGCGGCTCGGCTTGGAGCGCAGAGTGCGGTCACGACGAATGCATTCCGAAATCGCACCCCCTCGGTCGCCAGGCGATCGAGGTTCGGCGATTCCAACCACGGAAATCGCCCCTTGTCGCCGTGCTCACGCTGCACAACGCCAAGAGCATCCCAACGCTGGTCGTCAGTGTAAATGAAGACGAAGTTGGGCCTCTCCGCGGACAGAGCCGGACGGAGACCGCACGCCAGAATTCCGATGGTGAAGCACCGCAATAAAACTCGGACACATTTCAGTCTAAAACAGCCCGATAAATTTCCGAGGTTCCCCGGTCGAACAGCAATCATTGGAAGCGAAGATGGCACGTCGCAGGAGTTACTGATGAGTCGCATCATGGTGGCACTCATTCGCAGAGATGACTCGAGTTCAATTGTCGCGACGTTAGCCAAGACGTTGACGATCGGACCATCAGAGCACTCGGTCGGACTGGCTTTTCACCCCATTGTCCTGTGCGCCGAGACTCCGTCGTTGCGAACGACCGGCACCGCCGATCAAGGCTCGCAGGTTTCAAGTTGTATCAAAAGTTGCAGCGCTCCACCCCCAATCCATCGAGTTCAACCATATGTCGCGGTCTCGGGCTGACGACCGAACAAAGTCCACCTCGGGAACGCTTAAACCCCATTCCCACAAGGAGAATGAGGTTTATTCGGTGAGGGAGGAAACAGAAAGGCGCTGCTCGGAGTCGAACCGAGGATGGCGGATTTGCAATCCGCTGCCTTAGCCACTTGGCTACAGCGCCGAACGCGGCGAATCCTAATTTGACGTGTGTTGATGGTCAAGTGGCAGACTCTGCCGCCTGCGTCAATCGTGCCGCCTGTGCCCAATGTATCGACTGCTGGCCGCTGCGGGCTGAAACAAAACTGATCATCAGGCAACGGGGGACGTCGGTCGCTCTCTGCTCACCAGTCACCGAGATGTGGTCTCTCGATCCGTTTCGTCGCGCGGGATCGCTGCGGTCCGCGTGTGGTGACGAAACCGCCGGGGATCGATTGGCGAAGTTCCGAGGACTCGTGCCGCGAATCGACAACCTTTCCACAACTCAGTGTGTATCCCGTCCCGCGTGTGGAACTGACCAGTCGGTCGCGGTACGATTCGCCTCCTGTCAAAGTTCCGGCTTGGAATTCCGCCGGTCGCTGATCCACCTGTTGAAACTACTTGCCGATTGACACCATGCCGAAGAATCCCGCGACCGACACATCTCCCGTCTCCGAGACTGAGGAACAACTGGTGACTCGCGCCGTGGAGGCGATCAGCCAGTCGCGATGGATCGTTGGCGAATGTGCCGCGAAATGGACTCGACGTTACGCTCGGGGTCGTACCGACGTGGAATTCGGTTTGCTGGTTGGTTTGACGGGCGATCAGGTGTACCAAAGGCGGCGAGTATGGGAAAAGTTCGCGGACGTGTTGGCGCAGTTCGCGAATCTCAAATGGTCGCACTTCTACACGGCTCTCGGTTGGGACGACTTCGGGGATTGTCTGAAGTGGGCTGACGACATGCGTGCCACGGTCGCCGAGATGAAAGCCTGGCGGCGTGCCTTGCGAGGCGAAGACCTGACCACCGAAGCCACGGTCACCGAAGACGGGGAAACACCGCTCGTGCAGTTTGTTCCCGAGCAGCCGAGTTGGGTGCAAGACCCGGGAGATTTCACGAGCACGACCCGCGCCGGCGGCGGGAGTGGTGGCGGTTCGCGAGACGCCGAATCATTTGCCGTCACGGGTGTGGCCCGCGAATTCGAACCGGGCGACGCTCCGTATTCTCCTTTTCGCAGAGATGCCCTCCAGACGCCGGCACGGACCGACGCCGGTGGATCATCGACGCAGGTTCTCACCGCGGACCAGCCGTCCACTTTGCAACTCGTCAAGCGGATGACATCCGCGTTGCAGCGGTTTACGAAGCTGGCCTCCCCTGCATTCGCCCGCGAATATCGCGATCTCCCCGACGCGTTGCGGGAGAAATTCGAGGACGCGGTCGATGAATTCCAGTCGCGCGTCGCCGAATTGCCGTGAAATCGGTGAGCCGATTGACAGGAACCGCGTGTCCAGTACGATGGGCCAACGTTGCGGGTTCGCAGTATGTCGCGAACATTTCCGGCAGTCTCAGCCTTCGTACAGCAGAGGCGAATTCATGTCATCCACGACCGCACCAACCATCGCCAAGGACAACGGCGTGACGGTGATCCAACTGGGCCCCGAGTACGAAAATCTCGATGAGCGACTGCTCGAAGGTCTGCGGAGCGTTGCGCTCGATGTTTCCAAGTCCGCCGATCCGCCGTGGGTCGTGATCGATTTGTCGAACACAAAGTTCTTCGGATCGGCGTTCATTGAAATCCTGTTTCGGCTGTGGAACCGAATGAACAGCCGTCCCGGCGGACAGTTTGCGATCAGCGGGCTGACGTCATACTGTGCCGAAGTGCTGAAGATCACACACCTCGACTCGTTGTGGAAGATTTACCCCACCCGTGCCGCGGCAGTGCAGGCTCTGTCATCGACCGGCCTGGTGCAAAAGTAGCGCTGGCTGGTAAAAGCCGTGAGATTCGATGTGACTCTCGAACGGTTCGCTATCGCGGCGGCAGGTCACGCGCCCGCGAAATGCGACCATCGCTAAAGATCAGTTCCTCGTCGCCAGAGTCGACCCGGAATGTGACTTCACCGCCGTCGATATCGATCACCGTGAGTTCGCGATCACCAATCCACACGGTGTCGCCAATCATCAATTCCAACTCGTGGGCTTGCATTCGATCCTCCGTGTTGCGCAAGTTCCGAGTTCACGGAAGGCGCGACCAGAGCGCGATCGCCACCTTCACGGACGGCGGAATATAACGAGCGGATTCTTTGCTGACAAACTTTTTTTTGGAAAACGACGACCATCGTGGAACCACTGCGATTCACTCCGCTGCTGAAACGAATTCGTTGGGGCGGCCGACGTCTGGGCACGGTGCTCGGCAAATCGATCGGGGACGGCAGCGACTTTGCGGAGAGTTGGGAAGTTAGCGATCACAGTCTCGACCAGACCGTGGTCGCGCAGGGTGAATTCGTCGGCTGGACGTTGCAGCGCCTGGTGCGAGAGCGATCCCGCGAACTGCTCGGACGACATGCCAACCGGACTCAGTTCCCGTTGCTGATCAAGTTTCTCGATGCCAACGACCGGCTGTCGTTGCAGGTGCATCCGAACGATGTTCAGGCGCGGCGATATCGTGCGGATGATAACGGCAAGACGGAGGCGTGGGTGATTCTCGAAGCGGCGCCAGGGTCGCGAGTCTTCGCCGGGCTGCGGCACGGAGTGACTCGCGACAGCTTGCAGCACGCTCTGGAAACGTGCGACATCGAGAGCTGTTTGCATTCGTTCGCGGCCGCGGCGGGGCAGTGCGTGTTTGTTCCCGCAGGAACGGTCCACGCAATCGACGCGGGAATTCTGTTGGCCGAGGTTCAGCAGTCGAGCGACACCACGTTTCGCCTGCACGACTGGGGGCGTCTTGGAACCGAAGGTCGGCCGCGACCGGTTCACATCACCGAGGCCTTGGATTGCACCGATTTCACACGCGGGCCAGTGTCGCCCGTCGTGCCGCGACTGGCATCGCTGGCATCGCACGTTGCGGAAGACCTTGTCGAGTGTCCGCAGTTTGTGATCCGTCGGCACGCAACGAACGCCATGTTTCCGTTGATGTGCGACGATCGATTCCGAATCGTGATGCTGTTGTCCGGCCAGTCAGAACTGGAATCGAATTCCGGCGTGGAATTGTTGACGATGGGTGACACTATCCTCGTTCCTGCCGCTTGCCAGGTGGTCCGGATCGCACCTCGTGGTGACGTGCGGTTGCTCGAAATCTACCTGTCGTGACCCTGCGGTGGCCGATTGGCATCCGGCAGGTTGTGCAATCCACCAACGGACGACTGAAAGTATTTCTGGCGTCGCTGCTGTGTTTCCGGGGCAGTGGCCGCCGTCCGTTTCAAGTCGTCGAGGTTTGCATTGCAGAATCGGCAGCCGACTGTTTGCAGGTGGAATTCGACGAAATCGGTCCACTCGGAATCGAGGACTCCCAGCAAATAGTTGCCGAGTTGCTGTCGTGTCAAACACGTCAACCGCGCCCGTCGCCAGACTTCTCCGACCGAATGGACTCCCTGATCCCGTTGCCCCAGCAGTCCGCCGAGGCGCTGCCGCAGGTTTTCACTCCGCCGCAATTCGGCCTCGACTGCCGCCATGCGTTCGGTCGGGAGCGCCTCGTCCGCGTAAGCCAGAAGTTCGTCGTCGGTGAAGTCGGCAGGCATGCAGACAAACATACAGTCGGAATGGTGAATGGTGAATGGTGAATGGTGAATGTGGTTGCTTTGTCGATCATGACGCAGAGCAGGCATGCGAGTTCTGCGTGTTCCCTTCTCAATTCTCAATTCCTTACTGCTGACACGCTGCCGTCAGTTCAATAGAATCCCCAACCATTAAACACGACAACATCCGCGCGGAGCAGGGAGCTGCGGCATTGATTGAA